>JACUUW010000042.1 GCA_014859075.1 Desulforudis sp. | reverse complement strand
CGCGCCTGCCGGACACATCTGAAGACAAGTCCCACAACCGTCGCATTTGACCGGATCGATCCAGTATATCACACCCTCTATGATAGCCAGACCGGGACACGATTCCAGGCACGTGCCACAGGCAATACAATCATTCGTGATCTGAAAGAACATCCGGACCCTTGCCCTCCCCCCAGCCCTGGTGTGCAACGACCATCTCAGCCACCCGTTCACCAGTCACGATCAAACGCAACACCCTCTGCGGTCCCGGGGGTATCAGGCCGGGAGGAAAAGTCACGGTCACAGACACCTGCCACCCTTCCCGTTTCATACGGGCCAAGGCGTCGTCCAACTCAAAGCCAAGCACGTCAGGACATTCTGACACGGCCTAAATCTCCATCACTTCTTTTTCCTTAGCCGTCACGATCCGGTCGATCTCCTTGACGTACCGGTCGGTCAACTTCTGGACCTCATCCTGCCCACGGCGAAGATCATCCTCGGAAAATCCGCCGCCGTCTTTCATTATCTTTAACTGCTCCAGGGTGTCCCGGCGGATATTCCGAATGGCCACCTTGCCCTCCTCACCCTTCCTTTTGAGGTATTTCACCAGTTCCCGACGCCGCTCTTCGGTCAGTTGGGGCACAACGAGCCTGATGATGTTTCCGTCGGATGCCGGCGTGATTCCCAGATCGGACTTCAGGATCGCCCTTTCGATTTCCCCAATCGCACTCTTGTCCCAAGGCTGGATGACCAACAACCGCGCCTCCGGCACCGAAACAGTAGCCAGCTGGTTTATGGGCGTCGGTGCACCGTAGTAGTCCACGGTAATCTTATCCAGCAAGGCCGGGGCGGCCCGTCCGGCGCGCAGGGAGGCGAAGTCTTTACTGACCACTTCGATGGTCTTCATCATGTTGAGTTCGGCTGCGTCTAGATGTTCGCGCATTGACCCTCACTCCCGATAAAAGTCCCTATATTCTCCCCCTGTAAGGCCTTCTTAATATTGCCGGACTCATAGATACTAAAAACCATAACCGGAATACCGTTCTCCATACAGAGCGATGCCGCCGTGGCGTCCATCACGCCCAAACCCCGGTTCAACATTTCGATGTAGGTAAGAGTATCCAGCTTTTTGGCCTCTGCGTTTTGTGTGGGATCAGAGTCGTACACGCCGTCAACGCGCTTGGCCATTAAAATCGCCTCGGCCTCAATTTCGGCCGCCCGCAGAGCCGCGGTGGTGTCCGTGGAAAAGTACGGGTTTCCGGTCCCGGCCGCGAAGATCACCACCCGCCCCTTCTCAAGGTGCCGGATGGCTCGCCGGCGGATGTACGTCTCCGCAATCGCCCGCATTTCGATGGCAACCTGCACCCGGGTATCCACGCCCGCCTTTTCCAAAGCGTCCTGCAAGGCCAGGGAGTTGATCACCGTAGCCAGCATGCCCATGTAATCGGCCGTGGCCCGGTCCATGCCCTTGTTGCTGCCGGCGACCCCGCGCCAGATATTGCCACCCCCGACGACGATCGCCGTCTCAACCCGGAATTGCTGGATCACTTCCTTGATTTCCGCAGCGATATAAGTGACGATCTCCGGACTGACCCCGTACCCCTGTTGGCCGGCAAGGGCTTCCCCGCTCAGCTTAAGGATAACACGCCGGTATTTAGGAGTAATCAATAAGGACCCTCCCGTTTGGGAAAAACTATTCGACATCCATCCCGGTTTTTCCTGCCCATGCCAAGACTACGCATCCCCGGCGGTCGCGCCTTCACCCAGCTCATACCTGGTAAACCGGCTGATCACGATGTTTTCACCCAAACGGGTGATCGTTTCCTTGATCACATCCTGCACCGTGATGTCCGGATCTTTAATAAACGGCTGCTCAAGCAGGCAATGGTCGCGGAAAAATTTCTCCACCCTTCCCTCCACGATTTTCTCGACTATCTTTTCGGGCTTGCCTTCGTTTAAAGCCTGTGCCCGCAGAATCTCCTTTTCCTTGTTAAGCACTTCCACCGGTACGTCGTCACGCCCGACGTACTCCGGCCTGGATGCCGCAACCTGCATCGCCACGTCCCTGGCCAGGGTCCGAAACTCATCGGTCTTGGCCACAAAGTCGGTTTCGCAGTTCACTTCCACCAGCACCCCGATTTTGCCGACCCCATGGACATAGCTTTCGACTAAGCCCTCGGAGACCTTGCGTCCGGCCCTCTTGGCCGCCGCGGCAAGTCCTTTTTCCCGGAGGTAGTCGACCGCCTTGTCCAGATCACCCCCGGTTTCCACCAGGGCCTTTTTACAATCCATCATCCCCGCGCCCGTTCTTTCGCGCAGCTCTTTGACCAGTCCAGCTGAAACCGCCATCACTTGACCCCCTAAAGCCATGATTTTCCGCATACTTGGCCTGGCTTCATTATAACCAAACCCGACTGGGGTTAACATAGGCGCCGCCGGTCAAAAAAAGGCAGGGACTGAGCCCCTACCTTGATTATGCCTCCTGTACCGTTTCCTGAACAGCTTCCGGGGCTCCTTCCTCTTCCTGCGCCAGCTGTTCTCCCTGGCGACCCTCCAGAACGGCATCGGCCATCCGGCTGGTCAACAGTCGCACGGCACGGATTGCGTCGTCGTTGCCGGGGATAATGTAGTCTATTTCATCGGGATCACAGTTGGTATCCACGATTGCCACAATGGGAATCCCCAGCTTCCGGCCTTCGGCCACCGCGATCCGTTCCTTGCGCGGGTCGATCACGAACAAAGCCCCAGGCAACTTGTGCATATCCTTGATGCCTTTGAGATACTTCTCGAGACGGCCCTTCTCGTGCATCAGCTCGGCAACTTCCTTTTTGGACAGGGCCTCGAATTTCCCCTCGGCCTCCATCTTCTCCAGCTCCTTGAGCCGGCTTATGCGCCGCCGGATGGTCTGGAAGTTGGTCAACATCCCGCCCAGCCAGCGCTGGTTCACGTAGAACATCCCGCACCGCTCGGTTTCCTCGACCACCGTCAACTGGGCCTGCTTCTTCGTACCGACAAACAGGACCGACTGACCTTCGGACACCACCTGTTTGATGAAGTTGTAAGCTTCCTCGATTTTACGTACCGTCTTCTGAAGGTCAATGATGTAGATGCCGTTGCGGTCCGTAAAAATATAAGGGGCCATCTTGGGATTCCACCTACGGGTCTGGTGGCCAAAATGTACCCCGGCCTCAAGCAACTGCTTCATGGTCACTATCGCCACTATTGCACCTCCTCCCGCATGGTTTTAGGCCTCCGCCGCCCTCAATCCGCGACCGGACCCCCCAAGGGGCACCCCGGCCACAGTCCGGCGGCGTGCGTATTTCCGGCACCAGGACACATTCTAGCACAGGTCCCGGTCGTCCGCAAGATAATAATGCTAACTGTGTTTCATATGAGCCAGTTCACCGAGCAAACGGTTGTTCAGTACTCGGATGTAGGTACCCTTCATCCCCAGGGACTTGGACTCGATTACCCCCGCGCTCTCGAACTTTCGCAGGGCGTTGACGATCACCGATCGCGTGATCCCCACCCGATCAGCGATTTTGCTGGCCACCAGCAGCCCTTCGTCACCGTCCAGTTGGTCGAAAATGTGCCGCACCGCGTCCAGTTCCGAGTACGAGAGCGTGCCCAACGCGACTTGCACGGCGGCCCGCTTGCGGGCTTCATCCTCCATCCGGCCCACCTGGGCTCGGAGAATCTCCATGCCTACCACCGTGGCCCCAATTTCGGCCAGTACCAGGTCGTCATTGGTGAACTCCTCACCGAACTTGGCCAGAACCAAAGTTCCCAGGCGCTTTCCAGCGCCGATGATCGGCACTACCGTGGTAATCTTGTTACTGAACTGGCAGTTGGGGTACGCATTGAACACGCAGGCGTTGGCGGTTTGGCAAAAATTGGCGTATGTTGTCGGGATTCCCAATAGCCATTGATTGTATTCCCTCGGAAAACCGGTTTCCAAAACCATGGCCCGAACCACTTCACACCCGAAGTCTCCTAGAAACTCCACCCCTAGAATTCGACCCTCATCGTCCAGAATATAAACGTTCGCCTGGAGGTTTGCGCAGAGCACCTGAGCCATCTCACCGAAGTCAACAGCGTAACCTGCGGATTGCTGTAAGATGCGGTTGATGGATCGGCATTTTTCGAGTAGGGTCATCCTAGCGAAGCCCCCTTGTGCACGCAACTAAAGGATATAACGGCTCAGATCCTCGCGCCGCACAAGCTCACCCAGCTTATCCCGAACGTAATCTTCGTCGATAAAAACTGAATCTTCTTCGAGATCCGGGGCTTCGAAAGAAATGGTCTCCAACAGTCTTTCAAGCACGGTGTGCAAGCGGCGAGCACCGATATTCTCCGTCTGATCATTAACAGTATAAGCGATTTTAGCTATCTCGACAAGAGAATTTTTTGAAAATTCGAGCTTAACGCCCTCTGTCGCCAATAGCGCCTTATACTGCTTAATCAGCGCGTTCCGGGGTTCAGTGAGAATCTGCAGAAAGTTGTCCTCGGTCAGGTTTTGGAGTTCCACCCGAATGGGAAAACGGCCCTGTAGTTCCGGAATCAGGTCGGAAGGTTTGGATGTATGAAAAGCGCCCGCGGCGATAAACAACATGTGGTCGGTACGCACCGATCCATACTTGGTGACCACCGTCGAGCCCTCGATAATCGGCAGGATGTCGCGCTGCACTCCCCCGCGGGATACATCAGGCCCGGTAGCGGTATCCCGCCCTGCGATCTTGTCCATTTCATCCAGAAAGATGATCCCGGACTCCTCAGCGCGCCGGATGCCCTCGGCCGTTACTTCCTCGTTGTCAACAAGCTTCTGGGCCTCTTGCTGGGTCAGCAGTTTACGCCCTTCCCGGACGGTGACCTTGCGCTTTTTCTTTCTTCTGGGGAAGATGTTGCCCAACATGTCGTTCAGGTTGATGCCCATCTCTTCCACGCCTTGGCCGGAAAAAACCTCCATATTGGCGGTGGGCCGGTCCTCGACCTCCACTTCCAGGTACTCGTTCTCGAGTTCGCCGCGCGCCAGTTTCTGGCGCAGGGTCTCCCGTTCAAACTGCACCCGCCGTAATCGCTGGTCGTAACGGTTGTCCTCCTCGGGATCGGGGCGGGCTGTTCCCAGCAGCATTTCCAAGGGATTACGCCCGGGGCTGTCCTTCTCCGGCAAGGGAGCAAGGAGTTCCACGATCCGTTCTTCGGCCATCCGGCCCGCTTTCTGCTCCACCTCGGCCAGCCGCTGGAGCCGCACCATCCGGACGGACGTTTCCACCAGGTCACGGACCATGCCTTCCACGTCGCGGCCGACGTACCCCACCTCGGTGAACTTCGTGGCCTCGACCTTGACAAAAGGCGCATTCACCAAGCGGGCCAGCCGGCGGGCGATCTCCGTCTTGCCGACGCCGGTTGGACCGATCATCAGGATGTTTTTGGGCACCACTTCCTCGCGCAGGTCTTCCGGAAGCCGCACCCTCCGGTAGCGGTTCCTCAGGGCGATGGCCACCGCTCTCTTGGCATCCTCCTGACCGATAATGTACTTGTCCAATTCCGCCACGGTCTGCCGGGGCGTCAGTTCCACTGGGATTTCCCCCTTCTACAAGGTTATAATTCCTCGACCGTGATCCGGTCATTAGTGTATACGCAGATCTCGGCCGCAATCAGCAGCGCCTCACGGGCGATCTCGCCCGCCGAAAACCCGGTGTGCCGGGCCAGGGCCCTTGCCGCGGCTAGAGCGTACCCACCGCCGGAACCGACGGCCACGATCCCGTCGTCCGGCTCGATCACCTCGCCGCCGCCGGAAATCAGGAGTACGCTCTCCCGGTCGGCCACGACCAGGAGGGCCTCCAGGCGCCGCAGATACTTGTCGGTCCGCCATTCCTTGGCCAGTTGCACGGCCGCCGTAGCCAGTTTGCCATGCTTTTCCTCCAGTTTGCCTTCAAACCGTTCGAACAGGGCGAAGGCATCGGCCACGCTCCCGGCAAACCCGGCCAAAATCTGGTCTTTGTACAGGCGACGGAGCTTGACCGCTCCCTTCTTGACGATGACGCCATCCCCCAAACCGACCTGGCCGTCCCCGGCCATGGCCACGGCGCCGTCCTTTTTCACCGCTACAATGGTCGTTCCTTGGAACATCACTCTCACCTCAAGCTAGTTTTCCCACATGTTTGCCAGTTGTTACCTTTTATCACGTCAGTCGTGGCACCTACGGGCCGCTCCGCCGCGAGGGTCCTCCCGGTCACCGGTGCTCTGCGTGGCATCGTATTTCCATTTGTCCGCTCTCCGGAAGGGCGCCCCCTCAGCTCCTGGTGCTCCACGTCGACGGCAGAGCGGCTCGGTTCGGGCCGCTGCTCCCGGCACCTCACCACCGGCCCCACCTCCAACTTCTCACTTCCCATTTCTCTTCCGGCCGCGGGGGTGGGTGCGGCGGTACACTTCCTGCAACCGGTCGGCCGAGACCCGGGTATAAATTTGGGTGGTCGATAGGCGGGCATGGCCCAGGAGTTCCTGTACCGTTCTCAGGTCGGCGCCGGCGTCCAGGAGATGAGTGGCGTAACAGTGCCGGAGCATGTGCGGCCCCGCCTGCTGGTCGGTAAGGCGCTTCAGGTAGCCCGAGAAAACAAGCCGCGCGCCGCGGACCGAGAGGCGCTCCCCCCGGTAGTTCAGGAAAACGGCGTTCGTCAGTTTGCCGGCGAGCAGCTTCGGCCGCCCCTCGGCCAGGTAACGGCCCAGGGCATGTACCGCATGCCCGCCCAGGGGTACCTGGCGTTCCCGGTTCCCTTTACCCAACACCCGGACGTAACCCTGCTCCAGGTTGAGGCTCCCCAGATCCAGTCCGGCAAGTTCGGATATCCGGAGGCCGCCGGCGTACAGTGTTTCGAGCAGCGCCCGGTCACGCAGGCCGAGGGAGCTTTCGTCCGGAGACTCCAGCAGTTTCGCGACTTCCTCGGGGTACAACACGCCGGGCAGCCGCTTGCGCAGTCGGGGCGTGGCCATTCCGGCCAATGGGTTTTTCTCAAGTACGTTTTCCCGGATCAGATAACGAAAGAAGGATCGCCAGGCCGCCACCTTGCGCGCGATGGTGCTGCGGGCCAGTCCCGCTTGCCCCAGGTGAGTGAGGTACCGGCGGAAAAGCTGGAGGTCGATGTCGTCCGCCCGGACCTTGTCGTCCTGTTTTCCCAGCAGGCGGGCAAAGAAGTCCACGCCTGCAAAAAGGTCCCTTTGGTAGGCGATAACGGTGCGGGCGGACGCCTGACGTTCGGCCTGCAGGTGGGCCAGAAAGCCGTCGATCAAGTGGTACATCGGTGTTCCCCCTTCTCCGTCAGCCAAGCCTCGAGAATCTCCAGGGCGCGGTGGGCATAAGCCAGGTTGCGCTGCTGTTTCTGTCTGATCCGCTTTCCGGGCAGTGCGGGAAACAGTCCAAAATTAACGTTCATCGGCTGGAAGTTGTCCGGGTCCGCCGTCACAATGTAGTTGATCAAAGCGCCGTGGGCCGTCTCGGGCGGAAACACCAGGGGTTCCAGACCTCTGAACACCCGGGCGGCGTTTGCCCCGGCCACCAGCCCGGCGGCCGCCGACTCGACGTAACCCTCCACGCCGGCCAACTGTCCGGCAATGAAAAGCCCCGGTCTTTTGCGGCATCCAAGGGTGGGTTCCAGCAGCCGCGGGGCGTTGATGTATGTGTTCCGGTGCATCACGCCGTAACGCATGAACTCGGCGTTTTCCAAACCCGGGATCAGCCGGAACACCCGCCGCTGTTCGCCCCATTTGAGGTTGGTCTGGAACCCCACCAGGTTGTAGAGGGTACCTTCCCGGTTGTCCTGCCGTAGTTGGACCACCGCGTAGGGCCGTTCCCCGGTGCGCGGGTCGACCAGCCCCACCGGTTTCAACGGGCCGAACGACAGGGTCTCCCGTCCCCGGGCGGCGAGCACCTCCACCGGCAGGCAGCCCTCAAAATGGGCCTCCCGTTCGAATGTCTTCAGCGGCGCCCGTTCCGATCCCACCAGGGCTTCCCAGAAACGGTCGTACTCTTCCCGGGACATCGGACAGTTCAGATAAGCCGGCTCCCCTTTTTCGTAGCGCGAGGACCGGAAGACCACTTTCCGGTCAACCGACTCAAGGGTAACGATGGGCGCCACCGCGTCATAAAAGTACAGGTGCTCCTCCCCGGTCAACTCCTGGAGGTTTTCGGCCATGGCCCTGGAGGTCAGAGGTCCGGTGGCCAGAATCACCAGATCGTCGTCCGGCAGGACCGTGACTTCTTCCCGGTGAATGTCCACCAGCGGATCAACCGACAGCTTCTCTGTAACCACGGCCGAAAAACGGTCGCGGTCGACTGCGAGTGCCCCGCCCGCTGGAACCCGGTGCTCATCGGCGCAGGCCATGATCAGGGAATCCAGGCGGCGCATTTCCTCTTTGAGCAGTCCAACCGCGTTCGAAAGCGCTTCGCCCCGAAGCGAATTGGAACAAACCAGTTCGGCGAACTCCCCGGTCTTATGGGCCGGTGTGCTCCGGTGCGGGCGCATTTCGCACAACCGCACCGCCACGCCCCTCCGGGCGAGCTGCCAGGCGGCTTCCGACCCGGCCAGGCCGGCCCCCACAACCACGACCCTGCCGGACACTAGGCCTTACTCCCTCCCGCCTGACGTTCTTTGAAACCGCATTCCGGATTCGCGCACGTGTAAGTGGCGCTCTTGAGCGCCGTCTTTTTTACCAGGAAGGTGTTACATTGGGGGCACCGCTCATCGGTGGGCTGGTCCCAGGTAACGAAATCACACTTCGGGTACTCGGAGCACCCGAAGAATATCTTACCCTTTTTAGTCCGGCGGACGACCACCCGCCCCCCGCACTTCGGGCAGGCGTGGCCGGTCTGCTCCAGGATCGGCTTTGTGTGGCGGCACTCCGGGAAGCCGGGGCAGGCCAGGAACTTCCCGTACCGCCCCATCTTAATCACCATGTTCCGCCCGCACCTCGGGCATTCCTCGTCGGTGACCTCTTCCTCTTTCAGGCGCAGCCGGCCGATCTCCTGTTCCGCCTTGCTTACTTCCTGCCGGAAAGGCTGGTAGAAATCAGCCAACACTTTCTCCCACTGCGCCGCACCTTCCTCGATCCGGTCCAGCTTCTCCTCCATTTCGGCAGTGAATTCGGAACTGATGATGTCCGGGAAATTGTCCTTCAAGAGATCATCCACGACCAGACCCAGTTCAGTGGGGTAGAGAGTCTTGCCACGCCTGATCACGTAGCCCCGCCGCTGGATGGTCTCCACCACCGGCGCGTAGGTGCTGGGGCGACCGATTCCCAGTTCCTCCAGGGTGCGCACCAAGGTCGCCTCGCTGTATCGAGGTGGTGGTTGTGTAAAGTGCTGACTCGGATTGCGGCGAACCAGTTTCAGCTGTTCATCTTTCTCAAGCGGTGGGAGCACGCCGTCCTCTTCCTCTTCACCATTTCGAGTGTCATCGCGCAGTTCGGCGTACACCTGCGTAAATCCCGGGAACTTCACTATGGAGCCGGTGGCGCGAAACACGTAGTCCCCCGCCGCCACGTCAACCCGGGTGGTGTCGATCACGGCCGAGGCCATCTGGCTGGCCACAAACCGGGACCAAATCAACTCGTACAGGCGGAACTGGTCCGCGGTCAGGTACCTCTTGACCGCTTCCGGCGTACGGGACACGTACGTCGGGCGTATGGCCTCGTGGGCGTCCTGCGCCTTGGCTTTGCTGGCGTACACCCGCTTATTCTTGGGCACGAACTCCGGACCGAAATTCTTGTGGATGTACTCCCGGGCTTCGTCCTGGGCGGTGGCGGAGACCCGGGTCGAGTCGGTCCGGATATAAGTGATCAGTCCGGTCGGGCCTTCCTTGCCCAGGTCCAGTCCTTCATACAGGTGCTGGGCCAACTGCATGGTCTTGCGAGTCGTAAAGTTCAGGCGGCGATATGCCTCCTGCTGCATGGTGCTGGTGGTAAACGGCGGCGCGGGGTTGCGAGTTTTATCCTTCCGCAGGATGTCGTCCACCCGGTAGGTCCGCCCGTCCAGGTCCGTCAGGATCTCCTTCATCCGTTCCTCGTTAGGCACCACGATCTTTTCCCCGCCCTGTTTCAGGAGACGGGCCTTGAACTTCTCCCGGTCCGCATTGGCCAGGGTCACCGTCAGGTTCCAGAACTCTTCCGGTGTAAACACGTCGATTTCCCGTTCCCGCTTGCATAACAGGTGGACGGCCGCCGATTGCACCCGGCCCGCGCTCAGACCCTTTCGGACCTTGCGCCAAAGAAGGGGGCTCAAGTTGTACCCGACCAGCCGGTCCAGGATCCGCCGGGCCTGCTGGGCGTTTACCCGGCTTGGATCAATCCTCCGGGGATTCTTGATGGCCTCCACCACGGCCTGTTTGGTAATCTCGTTGAATTCAACCCGGCAAGGCTCATCGGGATCAATGTTCAACAAGTGCTGCAGATGCCAGGCGATGGCCTCTCCCTCCCGGTCCGGGTCTGAAGCCAACAGCACCCGGTCCACCTTTTTCCGGGCGTTCCGGAGTTCCTTGATCGTGTCCCCCTTACCCCGGATGGTGATGTACTTAGGCTCAAAGCCGTCGTCCACGTCCACGCCGAACTGGCTGCGGGGCAGATCCCGGACGTGCCCCATTGAAGCCCGGATTTCATATTTCTTACCCAGGAACTTGCCCAGAGTCCTGGCCTTGGCCGGGGACTCTACAATCACCAACGTTCTTGACAATGATTCCACCTCGGTCAATAAGATGATCAATGCCTCCGCTTAGCGACCGTGATACAAGGAGTAGTATAACCCACCAGGCGCCCGGCGTACAAACCCTTTGATCTCCAGGTAGGCCAGCACGGACGCCACCCGGGAGGCCGAAAAACCGGTCAGTTCAATAAGTGCCTGGTCGGACAGGCTCTCTCCCCCCAGGCAATCCAGCACTAGTCTTTCCTCTTTGCCCAGCTGGGCAACGCCGGCCTCTCCGGACTCGAATCCGGGGAAGAGCACGTTCAATCCGAGCTCATCAATCACGTCACCGGCGTTTTCCACCAACCGCGCCCCTTGTTTGATCAGGCGGTTGGGACCCCGGCTGTACGCGTTGTTCACGTTCCCGGGCACAGCCATCACGTCGCGCCCCTGCTCCAGCGCCAGCCCGGCCGTAATCAGCGCCCCGCTCCGCTCGGCGGCCTCCACCACCACCACCGCCCTGGAAAGGCCGCTGATGATCCGGTTCCGTGACGGGAAGTGCCAGGCCGCGGGTTCCGAACCCAGCGAAAACTCACTCACCACCAGGCCGGCGGCCGCGATTATCTCCATGAGACGGGCGTTCTCCCGCGGGTAGACCACGTCCAGACCCGAACCCAGCACGGCGACGGTGGGTGCCCCGGCATCGAGGGCGCCCTGGTGCGCCGCGGCATCCACTCCCCGGGCCATGCCGCTGACTATCACCAGACCACAGGACCCCAGGTCGGCCGCCAACTTCCGGGCGGTGGCCCGCCCGTACGGCGTGGCCTTCCTTGAACCCACGACGGCCACCCGAGCCGCCGTCTCCCTAAAATCAAACTCCCCCAGAACAAAAAGTACGGCCGGGGGATCGTAGATATGACGGAGACTCTCCGGGTAACCTTCGTCAATCCAGGTGATCAGCCGGGCACCCAGCGCCCGGAGCCGCTCATGTTCGGCCACCGGGTCGAGTCCGGCCCGCCGCGGTGCAAGCTCAGCGGCCAGCGCCGGATCCAATCCGGCCGCCACCAGGTCGCGCTCACCCGCTTCCCAGGCCCGTTTTGCCGAGCCCAGTCTTTCAACAAGACTCAGAAACCGCCGCGCCCCCACCGGCCAGGCTGCCGCCCAGGCCAACCAGTACAAGTGCTCCACATTGTGCCTCCCTGCGCAATTTGCCCATGGGATTCGGGAAGACCAATGTTATTTCCTGCCGCGATACCTATTTATTCCCGTAGAAGTCGGCTTCGAACGGCAAGTCCACCGTCCGAAACTTTTCACCGGGCTGATTTGTCCAGTGCCAGCAGTGCCTCGAGGCGATACCGCCGGTGGAACAGCTCCGCATAGGCGTCTTCCTGTTTTTGCAGGCGTTCGGGAACGGTACGCATATTGAACCGCCCCGGATCCGTGAGCCCCTCGAGTTCATCCCAGGTTAGCGGAGTGGACACCGGCGCCCCCGGCCGGGGCCGCACGCTGTAGGGGAAAGCCATGGTCTTGCCCGCCGTGTTTTGCAGGTAGTCGATGTACACCTTACCCGTTCTCCGGGAAACCACCCGGTCCGTGGTGGCAAAATTACACACGCT
>JACUUW010000041.1 GCA_014859075.1 Desulforudis sp. | reverse complement strand
GAACGCGGTGCAGCGCACACGGGGTGAGGTGGCGATACACCGAAACAACTTCATCAACGCCTGGTTCCATGCGCATGCGGGCGGTGAGACGGCTACCGCCAGGGAGGGCTTGAACTGGAAGGGACGAGAGCCGCCGTACATCCAGTCCATTGAATCCCCGGATTCCGACCAGGCGCCGCCGGAGGATGCCAACTGGACGGCCACCTTTTCGAGGAGCCAGGTGGCGGAGGCGGTGCGACAATTGGGCGAGGATCCCGGGGCTGATCCAGTGCCGATCGAGGTCACCGAACGCGGACCGTCAAATCGGGCCACGCGCATACGAGTCGGGAATGCGGAAGTACCCGGGCCTGAGCTTCGAATCGCTTTGGGCAGCACCGAATTGAAGTCGACCAAAATCCAGTCCATTGACGTGGCCGGTGACCGGGTTACCTTCGAGGGTACCGGCTACGGACACGGCGTCGGCATGAGCCAGTGGGGTACATTCGAAATGGCGAACCAGGGCACGCCGGCGGCGGACATCGTGCGGTATTATTTCAACAACCTCCGGATCGAGAAGCTCTGGGACTGAAAAATAAAGAAACCATGCGCGACATGAGGAGGGGGATGACCCCCTCCTCATTGTTTGCGTGCCGTTTGTGGCGAATTAACCGGCAATCGAAGCTTTAGGACAAGTTTCCTTACGGGCCGCCCGGCCATAACGTATCTACTAGAGAAACGTTTTGCCCCGGTTAAGAGTCTTAACCCGGGCTAACAGCAACGCGCCGAAGAGGGGGAAGTCCAACGATGGCGGAGACGCGGCAGCTGACCCTGAATCAATTGGGGATCCGGCGGAAAGGTGTTGTAACAAAGGTTTTGCATGGTCCCTGGTACCAAAGATTATTGGACATGGGGCTGGTCCCGGATACCCCGGTCGAGGTTCTTTTGAGAGCGCCGATGTCGGGTCCGGTAGCCTACCGGGTACGCGGATTCTGTATCGCGCTCAGGAAATCGGAAGCGGCGCAGATAGTGGTGGAGGAGGTGAGGTAATCTTGGGGCACCCCCAAGCGGCCAGCGAACCGAACGGGCGGTTGGGCGGGACAACACCGGGGAGATTCAACCTGACAGTCGCCCTGGCGGGAAACCCAAACATCGGAAAGAGCACCCTATTTAACGAGTTGACCGGATTGAACCAGTACGTGGGCAACTGGCCCGGGAAAACGGTGGAACGCGCCGAGGGTTTATGCCGGCACCGAAACGAGCGTTTGCGCCTGGTGGATTTGCCGGGCACCTACAGCTTGCACGCCACCTCCCAGGAGGAGATCATCGCCAGGGACTACCTCCTGGGCGGCGGGGTGGACGCGGTAATCGCCATGGCCGACGCCACGAACCTGGAGCGCACGCTGTACCTGGTGCTCCAATGCCTGGAGATTCACGACCGGGTGGTCGTGGCCCTGAACATGATGGATGAAGCCGAGAAGCGGGGTATTACCGTCAATGGTACCGAACTGTCGCGACGCTTGGGGGTGGAGGTTGTACCCGTCGCCGCGGCGAAAAGACGGGGCCTGGATGAACTGTTGCAGAAAGTGGTTCGGTTGGCCGGCGGGACCGCCCGTTCTCCGGAGCGGCGGTTCTACGGCGCGCAGGTGGAAGCGGTTATTGGGGAAGCGGAGCAGGTGCTGAACCGTTGCCATCCACCGCCGTACCCGGCAAGATGGCTGGCCGTCAAGCTGCTCCGCGGTGAAACCGACATCCTGGTGATGTTCGGGCCGGAGGTTCGGGAAGGGTTGCGGGCAAAGATTGCGGCCCTCCGGGCCGGTTACCCCGGAGACCTGAGCACCGACATGGCGCGGGACCTTTACGGATTCGCCCGCCGTACGGCCCGTTCGGTTATTGGGGAACCGGACCGGCCGCGGCCCGATTTCACCCAGCGGGTGGATGCCATCGTGACGCACCGGTGGCTGTCCTTTCCGGTAATGGTGGGTGCGCTTGCGGCAATTCTGGGAATTACCATGTTCGGTGCAGAGCCGCTGAGTGCGCTTCTGGACGTCCTGTTTGTCGGAGTGGAGGCAACCGCCGGCGCGGTACTGGCGGCGGTAAACGCGCCGTACTGGATCGCCGGGCCGCTGGTGGACGGCGTCATTGTCGGCGTGGGCACGGTGATCGCGGTGATGCTGCCGACGATGGCGATTTTTTTTGTCCTGTTTGCGCTTCTGGAGGACAGCGGTTTCATTCCGCGGATCGCTTTCAACATGGACCGGCCGATGCAGGTGGTCGGTTCCCAGGGGAAGCACTGTCTCACCTGCATGATGGGTTACGGCTGCAATATTCCCGGGGTGATGTCGGCACGGATCCTGGAGGGTTCGCACCGGCTGATGGCGGTGATCACCAACAGTCTGGTCCCGTGCAACGGGAGGATAGGGGTTATTCTGCCCATGGCCGTCCTGTTTTTCGGCACGACCGGCCCGCTGGTGGTGACAGCCCTGTTCCTGATCAGCCTGGGCACGGTAATGGCCAGCACGGTACTTTTGAGCCGCACGGTGCTCAAAGGTCAACAACCGGCCTTCGTCATGGAACTTCCGCCCTACCGCCGTCCCCAGTTCCTGCGGGTGATCACCCGTACTTTGAGGGACAGGGTCGTGCACGTTCTGGTACGTGCTGCGGCGGTGGCCGCGCCCATTACCTTGTTGATTTGGTTCATGAGCAACTACCCGGCGGGCGGTGGCTTTGAACTGACCCTCACCGGGCGGATGATCGGCGGCCTGGACCCGGTGGGACGGTTGTTCGGGCTTGACGGCGGCATCCTGACGGCCATTCTATTCGCCTTTCCGGCCAAGGAGATCGTGATCGGTTCGCTGGCCATCACCAACGGCCTCGCCGCCGACCTCTCCGGCTCCGGTTTGATCGAGGGTTTGCTGGCCGTGAACTGGTCGTTGTTGACCGCTTTCAATTTCCTGCTGTTCTACATGCTTTGCATGCCGTGTGCTTACACCGGCGTGGTGATTTACCGGGAAACGCGGAGCATCAAGTGGACGGCGTGGGCGATTGTGCTCCCGCTCGCCTGGGCGGTGGTCCTGACCTTCGCGGCATACCGGGTGGGCCTAGCGCTGGGCCTGGGATAGCTGTAGTGACGGTGGAGGAAGGAGGGACCGGCCTTGCTCACCCACTGCATGGAGGACTATGTGGAGACTATCTACCGGCTGCAAGTACGGAAAGGATACGCCCGGGTCATCGACATCGCCGACCACCTCAACGTAACGCCGCCGGCGGTAACCAGAATGCTGGGGAAACTGGCCCGCCGGAACCTGATCGTTTACGAAAAGTACCGGGGTATCGCGCTGACGTCGGAGGGAGAGGCGGCCGGCCGGTTTCTGCTCGAGAGACACCAGTTGCTGAACCGGCTGATAGAGATCATTGGACTGCAGGACGCCGCCGAGTTGGTGGTGGAAGGAATCGAACACTACATCAACAGGGACAACCTGGAAAGAATCAAGAAATTCCTCGATCTCGTGGAACGTCATCCGGAGGTGTTCAAAGAGGTTAAGAGCGAATAGGGACGATGCCGCCGAGCACCGCGATTTTTTGCCAAAAGGGCCTGGTGGGTAGTATCATATGGATAACTGGCGAATAAATGGTTTTCGGTTGTGGTAAAACTAGTGACGATTGCAGCCTCAGGCGGAGGATTCGCAATGTTATTTGTGGCCCGCAAGATACCGGCCAAAGTGGCCATTATCGGCCGCCTGGTCACGTCGGTGCTGCCCGAGGTAGACCGTGAACTCGCCCGGTGGCAGGCGAAGTTGGACGAGTGCCCCCAACGGGAACTCGCCCGGCACGCGGCGTCAAGCATCCGCCACAAGCGTTTTCACGCGCAGGGCGGGAGCGTGTTCGCCATCACCTCCGGAGGCTTCCGGCGCGACGTGGTACGGCTCATTGTGGCCTTGCAGACCATCAGCGACTACCTGGACAATCTGTGCGACCGGGCCGGCTGTCGGGACCGCCACGCTTTCCGGTTGCTGCATGAGGCCATGCTGTGCGCCGTCGACCCTGACCGGGAGGTGCCGGATTTTTACCTGCTGTACCCTTACGGTGGCGATGGGGGTTATCTCCAGGCCCTGGTTGACGAGTGCCGTGGGGTACTCGCCACTCTGCCGTCATACCCGCTGGTGCGGGAAGAGGTGATCCGGTTGGTTGAACTGTACTCCGACCTTCAGGTGTACAAGCACACCGACTTTTCGTCCCGCGAACCGCTGCTCACCGCGTGGTTTAATGAACACCGGTTTAGTTACCCGGACCTGGATTGGTGGGAGTTCGCGGCGGCGAGCGGATCGACCCTGGGCATGTTCGCCCTGTTGTCGGCGGCGACCCGCACAGATCTTGCGCCTGAAGAGGTGCAGGCCTTGATCCGGGCCTATTTCCCGTGGGTGTGCAGTCTGCACATTCTCCTGGACTACTTCATTGACCAGCAGGAGGACCGGGAGGGCGGGGACCTGAACTTCTGCTTTTATTATCCCGATCTGGATACCTGCGGGCGGAGATTAAGGCTGTTCCTGGGCGAGGCCTTGAAGCAGGTGGCGGACCTCCGCAGGCCCTTGTTTCACCGTACGGTGGTCAAAGGCCTTTTGGCGGTTTACCTGTCAGACCCCAAGGTCGAGCAGCAAGGGCTGAACGGGGTGTCGGACGTACTCTTTCGTGAAGCCGGCTACGACGCCCGGATGATGCACCGGATGTGCCGGGGACTGCGGCGCGTCGGGGTGATTTAGAGGGTTTCATCAGCCTCGGTTACGGTGGCGGTGGCCATTTCGTCCTGTACGGACGGACTCTTGATGCCCACCACTTCCTCCACAATGGCCACGGCGATGTTCCGTACGTGTTCACTGATCCGTACATAGGCATTAATCAGGTCCAGGTGGATGGAACTGGTAGCTTCTGACTTTTGCACGCCGATCCGAAGCCGGTGAATGTGGAACTGCCGGAGCTTCCGCTCCATGATCAGGATCTTCGGCTGTAGCCGCGTGGCCGTATCCGCCAGGTGGGCGTTATTGGTGGCCAGCGCCTCATGGGTCTTCTCCATCAGATTACAAATGCGCTGGTGGAGGATTTTCAGCTCTTCCCAACCTTCGTCCGAGAAATCACAGCCGCTGTACATCTTACACTCGGCCAGATCGGCGATGCTCTTTTCAATAATGTCTCCAATGTGTTCCAGATCGGTGATGACGTGGACCAGACCCATGCACCGCTGGAACTCCAGCCGGGAAAGGGGTTGGCGCAACACGTTGGCCAGGTAGGATTTCGTGGCCCGGGCGAGGGTATCCACTTTCTCCTCGGTATGCAAAATGGTATCCAGCAAATCCCGGTCGTTCCGTTCAAACACCCGGCTGGTGTTTGAAGTCATGTAATAGACCAGGTCGTAGGTGCGGAGAATTTCGCGGGTGGCCAGACCCAGGGCCAGCGAAGGGCTGGAAGCGATGATGGTTTCGTCGAGGTACTTGGGCCGCATATCCAGCTCACAGCTTTCCCGGTCGGGCAGAACCCGGTTCAAGAGGGTGGCGAAGTGGTCGGTGAAGGGCAGGAACAGCAAGGCGATGGCGATGTTAAAAAAGGTGTGCACGTTGGCCACCTGATAGGCGATCGTGCCGGTGATAGAGGTGATAAAATACGCGAATGGGTTGACGAAGGGCAGGAACAAGAGCACGCCCGCCAGTTTGAACAGGAAGTGCGCCAGCGCCACCCGTTGGGCTTCCCGTGACGACCCCAGACTGGACAAGATCGCGGTGAACGAGGTCCCGATGTTGGCCCCGAAGAGCAGGTAGATGGCGGCGTTAAGCGTCACCAGGTCTTGCATGGCCAAAAGCATGATGATGCCCACGGCCGCCGCGCTGCTGTGTACCAGGAAGGTGAAGACGGCCCCCGCGATAATGGCCAGGAACGGATAGTCACTCATGGTTGTCAGCAGGTTGACTAGAAAAGGTTCGTCGCGAAGCGGGTACATGGCGTCACCCATGATCTTCAGGCCCAGGAAAAGGAGCCCGAAGCCCAGGAACACCTGCCCGATCCTCCGGTAGCGGTCGCGCCTGGTGAAGAAGATGATGCTGGCCCCAACGGCGACGATGGGCAGCGCGATTTCGGTAACCTTCAGCGCGATCAACTGGGCGGTAACGGTTGTGCCGATATCGGCGCCCAGAACGATCGGCAGGGTCTGCCGGAGGGACATCACCCCGGCACTGGCCAGACCGACCAGGATGACCGTGGTGGCCGTACTGCTCTGGAACAAGATGGTGACGGCGGAGCCCACCCCGAGTCCTAGAAATCGGTTCCGGGTTATAGAACCGAGCGTGCCCCGCAGCTTATGGCCGGCGATTTTTTGGAGGCCTTCGCTCAAGACGTGCATGCCGTAAAGGAGCAGGCCCATGCCACCCAGAAGACCGAACACTATAATCACCCACAACTCCACCGGCGACCCTCCTTGCGGGAACATTGTGAAATATAAAGCAACTGCCGACCCCGTAAGAACCGGCAGCCCAGTCTTCGTCAGGAAAAGATATATCGCTTCCGGTGGGTGAAACTCACGCGGAAAGCGGCTGGAGGCTGTTCTTCTTAGCGGGACGGCATTAGTGAAATTGTATACTTAAATCCGGATTCAGTCAATATGGGAAAACGTCACCGATGATGGTGATAGGTGTCGTCAGCAGGAATGTCCGGTCAACCTGTCGGCCACCGCCGCAGTGGTGTATCCCAGGGCCGCGGACTTGTTTGCCTCAAGTAATAGACGGTCGAGGACCGCGGGCGGGAGCAACACGGCCTGCCTGAAAAGATCGCCGGAAGCCCGGATATCCGAAACGTTGATTTCGTTGATCACCTGTAACAGCTGGTTCGGAATGTTCTCCCAGGCCATGTGCTCGGCTACGAGCTTCGAGACCTGGAGGAAATCCACCTTGCGGAAGTCCAGGGGCTGGGGGTGCCCCAAAAGATACAAATGGTAACCGGTTAAGGTTGCCACGCGGTATAACTCGTTAATGCTCGGTTCGGACACGGGCGTGTCGGTCATCTCGGTGATCCGGCGGGTGGCGAGCGCGGCGAGTCTGCCGGACAGGACATCGAAATACTCCCAGGTGTTCGGATGACTGAAGGCTTCGATGCGTTCACGATGGGTAGGGTCTTCCAGCCGGAGGGTCCAGAAGCGCCGCCACAGGTCAATCTGTTCAGCCGCCCATTCCCGGGGATGTTCGGGGACCAGGTAGGCGCGCAAGCGTCCGGAGAGGAGTTTAACCAGATTCTTGGGAGCATAGATTTCAGGTATCAGTGACGAAAGCTCTTCGTGAAAGCTCAGCTTTGGGTTACCCCAGACCGCGCAATAATCGACGGGCTGTTCCCCTCTTTTGCCACGGGTAAACACCGCGTCGGGCGGATTGCCCAGGAGACGGCGTGCCGTGTCCAGAACGGTAACGGCGTTTTCTTCCGCGCCAAAGGACGGCCCCGTGCAGACCAGTATCCGCAGGGGGGTCGACTCCACCCCAACCCATACTCTTCTGCCGTTCAACACCAGTTCTTGTTTACTGTGACCGTTCCGGCGCGCGTTGATCAGTTGCGCTCTGATCGCGTCGTACAACCTTTCCGATTCAACCACCGCAGAAACCCCCCAGGTGTGCAAAGCCTTTCAACAATAGTCCTAGTATATATTTTATATCTCTAGATTGAAAATCAGAGTATCGGGTTAATCTATTCCTAAAAAATATTCATGTACAGGAGGTGTAGCGGATAAATGGAAGGTACAAGTCTGACTTGGGTCGTCCTGATCATCGGTGCAATTGTTGCTCTCGCCGGCTGGTTCCTGATCGGTGGCCTTTTGGGGGCCGGAGTGCTCGGCTTTGGGGTCGCGGCGGTGATACTGAGCCTTCTTGATTTTCTGCGGCCGACCATAAACAAGCAATAGGCATACCCGGCGGATGTTCCCGCAGGCGGCATCCTGACTATGAGGGTGCCGTCTTTCATTGTACCGTGAACAAGCGGCAGCTGATTCTTTGCCTTGCGTTCCTCTAGAAAATGTTATAATGAAGCCAGATGGGGAGCGTGGATGCATGAAGCTGATTGTTAACGCCGATGATCTCGGCCTTACGGCCGGGGTCAACCAGGCTGTACTCCTGGGTGTCAGGCGGGGAGTGATTAGCAGCGCCAGTCTGATGGTGAACCAGGAGGGTACGGAGGCGGCCATCCAGTACTTGCGTAGCGGCCTGATACCGCGTGCGGGAATACACCTGTGCATCACGGCTGGTCGTCCGGTCAGTGATCCGGACCACATTCCGTCACTTGTTGATGAACAGGGCTTTTTCCATCGCCCCAGCTGGTTTACGAGGGTGGATCCCGATCCGCGGCACATCGTTCTCGAATTCGAGGCGCAGATTGAAAAGGTGCTGCGCCGGGGCGTCACGGTTACCCACCTGGACACGCATCACCACATCCACCATCGCCCGGTTGTATTGGAGGCCCTGATTGTCACGGCCCGCAGCTACGGGCTTCCGGCTCGACACCTGAAACCCGCAATGCGGGAAGAGTTCCGGAGGCAGGGTGTCGCCACGCCCGACCACTTCTGTGGTGAGTGGATCGGCCCGGACGCCTCGGTGGTGAACTTTTTCAGACTGGTCACGGAAGCAAAAGGTAACGGTCACCGGGTGGTGGAAGTGATGACGCACCCGGGTTTGGCGGACGACGCTTTGGCGGCCAGGAGTTCATATGTTACCGAACGCCAGAAGGAACTGGCCGTATTGTGTTCACGGGAACTAAGAGCATTGCTGGATGATGAGGGAGTACACCTTAGTGACTACTCGGCATCCGAGACGACGCAAGTCAACCCCGCGGGTCAGAGGCGCTAGAACCCGCTCCGCATTTCCTCCCTGAAGCGGCTGATATCCCCCAGAGGATTTCCGCATTTTCACGAGTGACGCCGCGGTAAACCGCGTCGGGCAACCCCAGACTCCGCAGCAGTTCGAGGAACCGGGGATACGGTTCCTCGATGAGCGGAAAGTCACTGCCGTAGAGCACGCGCTCCGGGTAACGTCGCAGAATCTTATCCAACCCGGAGACGGGGAGGGCGAGGTGCCGGTTGGTTACGGCGGCAAGATCGAAGTAGACACCCGGGTAACGCTCGGTCAGGGAGAAAAAATCTTCCACCTCCCACATGCCGAGATGGGCTACCTGGACCTTCAGCGCGGGGTATCTCCGCATAAGCCGGTGGAAGTGCCGAAACCCTAACCAGGAGGCGGGATACGGGCCGCTGCCCGCATGGATCAGCACGGGGCGGTCGAAATCCAACGCCGCCTCGTATAGCGAAAAGAGGCGAGGATCGTCGGGCACCACTCGCTGTACCCCGCAGTGGATTTTAAAACCACGAAACCCAAGAGTATCCAGGCAGCGCCGGGCCTCCACCGCCAAGTCGGGATCATCCTGGTGGAGCGTGCCCAGTGGTATCAAGGTCGGCCAGCGGTCGGCCAGACCGGAAAGCCAGTCATTGAGCGACTGCGCAATGCCGGGCTTGTGGGCGTAGCAACTGGTGACCGCGCGATAAACGCCGTTTTCGGCAAGAAACCGGATGAGGTCATCGGCGGCCGGGTTGTCGAAGTGGATTGTCCATGCGCGTTCCACGAACCACCGGTAGATGGCCCGTAGCAGTCGGGGTGGGAAAAGATGAATGTGCGCGTCGATGACCGTGTGCATCACGTTACGCTCCAGCGGATAAGTCTTAATAACGGGTTCTAGGCCGGGGATTGGGTTTCCTGTATGGATATGAATAATCCACACTAAAGGTCGGGCTGTCAAAGGGAAATGCCTGCCCGGTCTGGGGCGGTGTGTCCCGCGAGTCCGGGAGACGGGAGGTTCAAGAGTAGTGAAAATAGTGCCGAAGGAGATCGTGCCCATGACGGCGGTGCTTGCCGGTCAGTGCCCGCATTGCGGCGACTGGGCCGGTACCGTCGTGAAACAATACTCTTCGCCCATGGAAGCGTTGGCGGACCAGGAGTGGCCCGACCTGGCCTGTAATCCGGTAGTATGCTGCGACCTTGAACTGTGGCCCACCCACTTTCTGGTCATATACCACGGAGAAATCGTTCAGGAGAAGGCTGTCGGGGGGCCGGAACTGGAGGTCCAGTACCGCTTCGAATAACATTCTAATTAAACGTGATCAGGCGCGTGCGGGGGAGTTCGAGGCGCCGGCCGGTGGTGACAAAGACCACCCCACCGGCCTTCGCGGCCACACGGCGGTAAAGATTCATCGTCTGAATGTCCTTCAGGTCCCCGATGCAGCCGTCTGACAAAATGACGACCACGTCTTCGGGCCGCATCATCCGGTGCAGTTCAAGGAGGACCGGACCCAGGAGCGTTCCGCCGCCGCCTGACACGCCGGTTGAAACCCGCAGGCGCACTTGGTTCGGGTTGTTTACCCTGATCTGGGGATAAGCCTTGGCATCCCACGGGCACACCCGGAGCTCGCAACGGAACACTTTGGAAAGTCCCCAGACCTCCGCTACGAACTGCGCCAAAATCTCGTCCGTTATGGAACCGGAGGAGTCAACAAGTGCCCAGACCGTCTGCACACCGAGTCTTTTGATTCCGGGGAAGGAGACGTATCGCCGTGAACTGCGTTCCCAGGTGTTGACCACGGTACGCCCGACGCTGTCCCGGAGGCTTTGCTTAAGTTGGGAACGCCAGTTGATCCGTGACCTGAGTGACTCATCGACTACCCGCTGGAATTCCCCCGGTGATGTACCGGCCTGATGCGCCACCACCGCGGCTTCGGCTACCGTCGCCCGCCAATAGTCCTCCGGTTTTTCCCCCGGTTTCCGTCCTCCGTCCTGCACGATATCGGCTCCGGGGTCCTTCGGTTCACCTTCGGGGGGATCGAGATCCAGGGGCACGTCGTCAAGCGCCTCTTTGTCCGCATCCCTGACGCCACCCGAGGACAGCAGGAGGTAGACCTCGTCACTGGAGGCGCGACGGAGTTCCTCGGTGGTAAGGATCACACCACGGGCACGCAACATTTCCCGTACCAGGGGCGCGGTCACCGGGTTGCCGGGCGCCCGCCGGTATCCATGCTGAAACAGCATCTCGTTGACCACCATGTCGGCCGCCACGTTGAACAAGGTCCGGTTGCGGCCCTCAGCCGACCAGGGATGGCGAAATGCCAGGTGCAAAGTCTCGTGCAGCAGAATAAAGATCTTGGCCTCACCGCTGAGCCGCCGCCAGAAATGGGGATTCACCACGGTATCCCCGTAGGTGGTAGCGACCACGGTACGAACCTCCCTACTAAGGCCGATACGCATTTTCCCCAAGAGCAGGGCCAAAAAAGGGGCTTTCAAAAACAGAACGGCCTTCATATCGGTCAGTTCCCGCCGCATGTTCCGGATCAGAACTTCCATTCAACCGGCCACCTATTTCAATAAATCACCTACAGCAGTGTAAGCTACCATCACCGTTTCCGACTGGGCGCACATTTCGAGGAACAGAGCGTGGTTCCAGGGGTGATCCAGCCGATTCGAAACCACAAACCACAGGAGAATCAGATACTCCCTGCTTTCGGTGGCCATCGCCTCGAAGAGGGCGGTGCATTCACCAATACGTTGGCGCAGGGCCTGCCTGGCTTCCGGGATGTCGATTCCGGGTGGGCGGTTTGTCGCCAGATCGGCGATATCACCGGCGAGTCCGTGCCCAACGACGACGATGGCGATGTAACGTTGATCGACGTCCAGGGTGGTGAACAGGGATGATTCGTTGAGAAATTCTTCGTAGGCCGGCACGGAACGCTCCAGAAAGGTGAAGAGTCTAGCTCCGACTTCCCTGCCGAGGGCGGCGATACATAACGCGAATAAGGAGGACCGATCCAGAGATGCTGCCCCGGCCGCGGCCAAGTCCAGCGCCAGACTGGTGTAACTACGCGGCGTGGGGTAGCCTTCCAGTGTTTCCCCTTCACCGGTCACCCGGCAAAAATCTTGCGGAAACCGTAGCAGATACGCCAAGACCCGTTCATCACAACGGGGTTGGTGTGCATTCATCCACCGCATCCACTGTTCCACGACCGGAGGTTCGACCGTGATTTGATAGACTCGATTCAGTAACGGGGACGGCAACGGGTTGGCCACAATACTGTCTTCCGGTCGGTTCCCGGCGGCGATGACCTGCACGTCCGGCCGGAAAGCGACAAAGCCGGCGGCCCGGTCTTGAATCAGTTTGTAGGCGGCGGCCAGCACGTCAGGCCGGTGCACGTTGGTGAGTTCGTCGAGAAAAAGGATTCCGGGCACTTCGGCCAGCAGGACGGCCC
>JACUUW010000265.1 GCA_014859075.1 Desulforudis sp. | reverse complement strand
GCACCGGGCAGTCCTGGTGGCGGGGATACTCCCCTCCCTGGATGAACAGCCCGGGCGCACCGTCGAAGGTGATCTCCACCGCCCGGCCGCTGAAATCGGGGAAGGGCAGGGTGCGGGTCCAGTCGTGCACCCCTTCCAGGGTACGCTTGAGGTCGGGCGGCAGAACGGGCAGGTCCAGAAGCGCCCGCCGCACAGCCGCCACCGGCACCTCCGGCGGTACCTCCAGGGTGGGCGCCGCCTGCCGGATAACACCCAGGTGCGCCCCGGTCGCCTGGTGCCGGTAAACGGCATGCAGACAATCCGGGATGGTAATGGTAAAGGTCCGCCCGTCGATTTCGGCGGGCATCAGGGTCGTGCTCCCCAGGCTGCGAAGAAAGTCATTGATTCCGGCAACATCCGGTGCGATTTCCACCACCCGGCCCGGCTGAAGCCGGGCTTCCCCGGCCAGGATATACTCCCCGACCGCCTCCGGGACGGATTCCGGAGAGTGCCCGGAGTCCGGCAGGGGCTCAGCCTCCACCCGGCCGAAGTTCGCAATGCTCACTTCGCCGGCTTGATTACGCAGGGCGGTTTCCAGGGCGGCGATATCCTTCGGATCGAAATGCAGCACCTGCACCCGTTCCACGCGGAATACGTTCAAAAACTGGGCGGCCACACTGCGGGCCGGGTCAAAGCTGAAAAGCAGCACCACGGCCGCGGCTGCGGCTGCAGCGGCGGCAATCCACTTGTAGTAACGGCGCATCCAGTCAACAGCTCCTTTCCGGGGTGTTTTTGGGCCGGCCGGCCCGGGCCGGAACGGGGGCACGGAAACCCGCACGTTTCCGGCGGCCTGGTGATAACGGTCCAACAGGCGACCCGCTTCCGCCCGCTCGGCGGCCAAGCGGTCCAACTCCTCCCGGCAGACGGCACAGGTCCGGAGGTGGGCGTCCAGAGCGCCGCTCTCCGCCGGCGGAAGTTGTCCGTCCAGGTAGGCCATCAGCCGGCCCTCGTCATAACAGGTCATCGTTTCCCGCTCCTCTCTCCCGCCGGTACCAGTCGAGAAAGCTCCGCTGCGCCCGGGCCAGGGTGGTCCCCACCGAACCCGGAGCAATTCCCAGGACGGCTGCGATCTCCCGGTAGGAAAAACCGGCGTGACGCAGCAGCAGGGCGACGCGGCTCCGCGGCGACAGACCAGCCAGCGCCCGGCGTACCTGGGCCACCGTCTCCCGGCGCAGAACCGTATCCTCCAGGGGCACCACCTCGGACCCGCGGTCGCCCGCCAGGGCCAAGGCCTCCTCCCGCCGCCGGCGGCGCTGTGCCGCGCGCAGGGTATTCAGGGCCAGGCGGCTGCCCACCTGGTACAGCCAACCGCCCAGGTTCTCGGCGCGCGGGGGCGGTTCGGTGTACAGCTTGAGAAACGTTTCCTGGGCCACCTCCTCGGCCGCGGCCCGCTCGCCGAGCAGAAAGGTCAAGTGGCGCACCACCCCCGGATAATACCGGCGGTACAGTTCTTCGAAATCGGGCTCCGCCTGTGGCCCGGCGACCTTGCGCTCGGCCAACCCCCCTCGCCCCTTTCACCTTTATCAACACCGCCGACCCGGCTTTTGTGACCCCGAGTCCGTCGGGGATTTGTTGATCACGTTTTTCAACGTCGAACAGGGCCAGGCCGAACTACACCAGGGTCAGGAGAAGATCGCCAGAGATATTAAGGAAAAGCAAGACCGGCAGGATCAACGGCTGGATCTGCATTGGCAGGAAATCCTGGTTATAAAGAATAAAAGGAGCATACTCGACGGCTTGGATGAACTCCGCTTGGCTTCGGGATGGAATGATTTCAACCCAATCCCCACCTTGTATTTCTTTGCCCTATTATAAGCCCGGAGTCTTTATGTCTAAAACCTAGACTTGCACATCATCAGGCACCCGTAGAAAGCGGATCAAGTACGGTTAACTCCTTGATCCATTCGAAGTCCTCGGTATTATGCGTTACAAGGCTTCGCCCGTGTACCAACGCCGTTGCAGCTATAATGCTGTCACCGAGACTCATACGCCGCCGCTGTCGAAGCTG
>JACUUW010000264.1 GCA_014859075.1 Desulforudis sp. | reverse complement strand
GTCACCACCGGGGGCACCACCGGCGACCGGGGCAGCACCAGGGTCAACGGGCCGGGCCAGAAGGCGGCGACCAATCGTTCGGCCGCGGGCGGCACGGTCCGCACCAGACCCGCAAGCTCGCCCCGTGCGGCGACGTGCACGATCAGGGGATTGTCGGCCGGGCGCCCCTTGACGGCAAAAATGCGCATCACGGCCTGCGGATCCAGGGCGTTGGCGCCCAGACCGTAGACCGTTTCGGTCGGAAACGCGACCAATCCGCCACACCGGAGGAGTTCGGCGGCGGCCGCGATGATTTCGGGATCGGGGATGACGGGATCGACCCGCCAATACCGCGTCCGGCCATCCCTCGCCGTTTCCATATTAACCACCATAATTTTTCTAACTCCGGTGGTAGTATACCACAAAAAACACTCTATCCGGTCTTTTGCGCCGCGATTACGCGTTCACGGCCGGCGAGGTCGGACAGCAGCCGGCTTTGCCAAGCGGGGGCGCCGACCAGGTCCAGTGCCGCGCGGCCCTGGCCGGGAGCGATCTCGAACAGCAGATGGCCGCCGGAACGCAGCAGGCTCAAGGCCTGGGGCACCAGTCTGCGGTACGGGTCCAGTCCGTCCGGCCCGCCGTCCAGGGCCAGGCGGGGCTCGGACCGTACCTCGCGCGGGAGGTTGGCCAGTTCGGGGGTTGGAATATAGGGCAGGTTGGCCACAACCAGGTCCACCTTGCCGGTGAAGGCGGCCGGTAACGGGGTGAGCAGGTCGCCCTGAAAAAACTGAACGGTGACGCCGTGGCGGGCGGCATTCTTACGTGCCAGGGAAAGGGCCGTTTCCGAAAGGTCGGTGGCCAGTACGCGGGCGGCGGGAACCATCAGGGCCAGACTCACCGCGACGGCGCCGGTGCCGGTGCCCACGTCCACGACTATAGGTTCCCGAATCTTGGCCAGAACCCGAAGACCCTCCTCGACCAGGAGTTCGGTCTCCGGCCGCGGCACCAACACGCCGGGCGCAACGTCAAAGTCCTGGCCCATGAACTCCCGGTGACCGGCAAGGTACGCCACCGGTTGCCCCGCCCGCCGGGCCGCCACCTGCCGCTCAAACCGGATCAATTCGTCGGCGGTCAACGCCCGCTCCGGCTCCCGGTACAGATCCAAGCGGTCGCACCCGAGCACCGCAGCCAGAATCACGGCCGCATCCAGTCCCGGCGTCTCCACTCTGCCCCTGAACTCCGCCCGTGCCCAGGCCAACGCCTCCCCCACCGTCCTCATCATTTCCCCCAAAAGGGGGACAGTCCCCCTTTCTGGCACTCTCAAAAGGAGACTGCTAAAAAGGGGGACAGTCCCCCTTTTTAGCAGTTACAACATTAGAGTGCTAAAGATGCTCCCGCCAACGCCTTTTTTCGGCCGACACGGCGGCCGCAGGGTGGACTCCAACCGCAGTTCCTTTGCCGCTTTGCGCTGCCACTGTGGGGAACCGTAAGGAGCCTGACGGGTAACGCTGGTACGAAGTCGGTCCAACTCCCTGTCCGTCAAGGGCTCGTCTACATATTTACCCCAGTCTTGGGGTAATTCAATCGGGACATGGTCGACCAGCACACGTGCCCGTTGGCCGATTCGCTCCCGGTGGGACGACCACTGCCAGTCCGCAGCCGAAGCCACGAAACCCGCCCGCACCGGATTACCTTCCACGTATCGCAGCACTGTTAATAAATGCGGATCATCCTGTACGACGAAACTCTTGTAACGCCCCTGCCATACGTGCCCGCTGGTTTCATAGTGCAAGTGATAACGGCGGACGTACGTCGTCATCAACCACTGCATCCATTTACTCAGTTCTTCGCCCTGCGCCGGCTGTAACACAAAATGAAAGTGGTTCACCATCAGGCAGTACGCCAGCAACGAGACCCCCGGTTGCCTTTCCTTAGCTTCCCCCACGAGTTCAAGAAACACCCGGTAATCCTGGTCCTTGCGGAAGACCGCCTGCTTACCGTTGCCACGATTCAGCACGTGGTAAATGTAGCCGTCCGCCAGATTGCGGGTAATCCTCGGCATCGACCCTCC
>JACUUW010000263.1 GCA_014859075.1 Desulforudis sp. | reverse complement strand
AAAACCTGCTGCGCCTGCTGGAGCGGCGCCTGGACAACGTCGTTTACCGCCTGGGTCTGGGCGCGTCCCGGGTGGAGGCCCGACAGTTGGTGCGGCACGGACATTTCACCGTCAACGGGCGCAAAGTCGACATCCCTTCTTTTCAGGTGAAAGTCGGCGACGTGATCGGTGTGCGCGAGCGGAGCAAGGAGATGACGCGGATCAAGGAGAACCTGGAACGGGCGGCCGAGACCAACTCTCCGGCTTGGCTCGAGTACGACGCCGAACGTGCTGTGGGGCGGGTCGTTGCCCTGCCCGACCGGGAGCACATTGACATCCCGGTCCAGGAGCAGCTGGTGGTTGAGCTGTACTCCCGGTAATCGGGTACCTTGTTGAGGGGGTTCGCAATGCTAGAAATAGAAAAACCCAGGATAGACTGTGTCGACACGGATCCGGAGGGCGTCTACGGCAAGTTCGTGGTCGAGCCTCTGGAGAGAGGTTACGGGACGACCCTGGGCAATTCGCTCCGGCGGGTGCTCCTGGCCTCGCTGCCCGGTGCGGCCGTCACGGCCGTCAAAATCGAAGGGGTACTCCACGAGTTTTCGAGTATTCCGGGGGTGCGTGAGGACGTTACCGAACTGATACTGAACCTTAAAAGCCTCCGGCTGAAGTTTCATGGCGAGGAAGAGGAAAAACTGATCCGGATCGAAGCGGAGGGCGCGGGTGAGATCACCGCCAACGACATCATCGCCGACCCGGACGTGGAGATTTTGAACCCGGAACTGCACATCGCCACCCTGGAACCGGACGCCAGGCTGTTCATGGAACTGACGGTGGGCCGGGGGCGCGGCTATGTACCGGCGGAGAGAAACAAGCGGGGGAACCACGTCATCGGCGTGATCCCCATTGACGCCATCTTCACGCCGGTCGTGAGAACCAACTTTGTGGTCGAGAAGACGCGGGTGGGGCAGGACACCAACTTCGACAAGCTGGTCCTCGAGGTCTGGACGGACGGCAGTATACGGCCGGACGAGGCTTTGAGCCTGGCCTCCCGGATCATGATCGAGCACCTGCAGCTGTATGTCGGCCTGACCGAATCAGTGAACAACGTCAAGATCATGGTGGAGAAAGAAGAAGAGAAGAAAAACAAGCTCCTGGAGATGCCCATCGAAGAACTGGATCTTTCGGTGCGTTCGTACAACTGTCTGAAGCGGGCCGGAATCAACACGGTGGAGGAACTTATCCAGCGCAACGAGGAAGAAATGATGAAAGTGCGCAACCTGGGCAAGAAATCGCTGGAAGAGGTCGTACGCAAGCTGGGTGAACTCGGTCTGGCCCTGCGCGAGGACGAAGATTAGGGAAGCTAGGGGGTAAAGATGGAAATGGGCTACCGGAGGCTGGGACTCCGTTCCGACCACAGAAGGGCCATGCTGCGGAACATGGTTACTTCACTGATCAAGGAGGAACGGATCACCACGACCGAGACACGGGCCAAAGAGGTTCGCAGTATCGCGGAAAAAATGGTTACCCTGGCCAAGCGGGGCGATCTCGCCGCGCGGCGCCAGGTTGCGGAATACATGTTTGACGAAACGGTGGCCAAGAAGCTTTTTGACTCGGTGGCTCCGCGGTACAAGGACCGGTCGGGCGGGTACACCAGAATCGTCAAGGTCGGGCACCGGCAGGGAGACGCGGCGCCCCTGGTGATTCTGGAACTGGTCTAGGAGCACGACAGTGCCCAACATCAAGCTGGTGCTGGCCTACGACGGTACGTCGTACCATGGGTTCCAGAAACAGTCCGGGTCGGGCCTGCCGACTATCCAGGAAACCCTGGAACGGTGCCTGGTCGAACTGTCCGGAACCGCGATCAAGGTGGTCGGGGCCGGCCGCACCGACGCCGGGGTCCACGCCCGGGGCCAGGTGGTAAGCTTCGCCACCGGCGGGTGGCCGATCCCCACGGACCGGATTACAGCCGCGCTGAGCGGGCTTTTGCCGGACGACATCGTCGCCGTGGAAGCCTGTGAGGTACCGGCTGATTTTCATGCCCGTTACAGTGCGACGGCCAAGACGTACAGCTACACCATAA
>JACUUW010000262.1 GCA_014859075.1 Desulforudis sp. | reverse complement strand
TCAAGAGTATGTTCAAAAAGGGATTGCTCGAATCCCCGCCTTTTGGCTAGTTTATACATCCAGGCCCTTTGAATCATCCATAGAATGGCTTTCTCTCGCATCCATTCCGTATTCAAGTAGACACCCCCAAGTCTCAATGCTTTTCACTCGCTTGTTTCATCCCGATACTGATAACAAGTAGTACCGCTATATTGATTGGTAGGCCCCAAGCTGTTACAACGGATACCCACCAACAGGTTCAATTGCGCCACCCCTCCCAGAAATAACTATTTGGGTATCGACCCGACTAATAGGGGACTATCCGTTGCCCGTAAACATTCCCCATCAGCCCCACCTCCCTGGCCACTTCTTCCCGCAGCTTGACCGGTGCCAAAACCTGGGCCCGGGAGCCGAAGCTCAAGATCCAGCGCTTAACCTCGCCCAAGCCACGCACGCGCAGGGTCAGGGTGAGTGAGCCGTCCGAGTGTTCTTCAATCTCCTGGCTGGGATGCCACTCGCGCTCACGGATGTAGCGGGCCTGACCGGGATCGAACCGGATTTGGACCTCTTCTAATTCCCCACCGCGTTCCAGGGACAGGCTGTCACCCAGATAAGTGTGGATGTCAAAGTCAGGATCGGGCTGAAAGTGCTCGTCCGTAAGGCGCAGGTTGGATATGCGATCCAGGGCGAAGATGAGGGTCTGTCCACGCCAGTGGCAGTATGCGACGAGGTACCAGGCTCCTCCGTGATAGCGCAGGTGGTAGGGGTTAATGCAGCGGGTGGTGCGGGCATCGCGGCTGGCGGTGTAGTATTCCAGTTCGACGGTGTGGCGCTCACGGATGGCGGCCAAGAGCAGTTCTTGGGCTTCGAGCAGATGTCCCTCATCGCCGCGGGGCGGCTCCACGTTGAAGGACAGGGTTTCGTTCACCAGGGTGAAGTCCAGGTTTCGCGGCGCAGGCAACGCCGCGCAGATTTTTTCAAAGGCATCCCGGATCAGCCGCTCGTAGGGACTGCCGCGGTACTGGGAGAGCACCCGGCTGCCCAGAAACAGGGCCAGCACCTCGCCTTCCGACAAGTTCAGGGGCGGCAGGTGGAAGCTCCCGGTGTAACAGTACCCGTTGCGCTCACGGCTGAAGGATAGGGGGGCGTTCATGAAGTCACGCAGGTAGGCCAAGTCGCGCTCGATGGTGCGCCGACTGACCTCCAGTCTTTCGGCAAGACGCGGCACGTTTGGATAAGAGCCGCTACGGATGAAGGCGTCCATACGGTAGATGCGCCACAGACCCAATCGCCCAGGCACACTAAACCGCCCGGCCCGACTCATGACCATCCCGTTCACCAACCCGCCCCATGGAAATAGAGGAAAGGTATCCCATCATCTGTTTCGACCAGCTTATTGTTTGTTCCTTCCCACGTTTGCAAAATACTGGCCCAACCGACAATAAAAACAAAAGTGGTAATAGCCGATAAGCCATTGATTTTTCATTATAGCAAAACGACCCCGTCAAACATTGACGGAGCCGTTGAAAAGTTACCGGGTTTTCCTCTGTGGCACGTCAATGGGTTTCCTGAAGTCGGTACTGACCCATCCCAAAAACGGCGCCCTTGCCGACGTGAACGTATTCCCCGACTTTAAGTAGGGGCCGGAACTCGTCCAGATCCCCGGCGTACGTTACTGTACCAACCAGGCCGCCCAGAGTGATCCGGGCGTCACGCCGGCCGGAATACCGGTCCCAGTCCACCCAGTGCGTGTCTTCGGACAGTGTTTCGATTTGTTCCGCGCGCTTGATCAGGCCGGCAAAGTCGACGTCCAGTTCCTCTCCGTGGTGGAAGTACATCAGGGATGAGATCCGGCGCAGAAGGCCGCGTACCAAGACGTGAAACGGCAGTGAGGTCACGAACCGGTTGTTGTGCTTGAGACGGGTCATGGTCAGTAGTTGCACTCGAAGTTGGTTGTTGTCACCGGTGGATGGGGTCTCGCCGATAATTTCCGCCCCGCTGAACGAGGTTCCGGGTTCACGCACGGTCCGGTCGGAGGCGCAAAAGATGCTCTTTTCGGCTCCATCTAACCCGACAAATTTTACAGTACGGAGTTGGT
>JACUUW010000040.1 GCA_014859075.1 Desulforudis sp. | reverse complement strand
CGCGACTTTGGGGTGGTCTTCGAACCGGCCGGTACCTGGATGTGCTTACAGCCTCCGGCACATTTTTTTTGTCAGGTCGGCGGGTCTACTCGCCCCTTCAACGCGTTTGGCACTATACGGACGAATTATAGTTTATGAACAAGGAGGCTGTCAATACCGAGACACCGAGACGCGGGCACCGAGACACGGGGAGAAAAAGAAACACCGAGCAGAAGACACGGGGACGGTTCTTGAAGACACGGGGACGAAGACACGGGGACGGTTCTTCTGTCTTGGCGAGACACCGGACGAAGACAAGGGCGAAGACAAGGGGACGGTTCTTCTGTCTTGGCGAGACACCGGAACCGTCCCCTTGTCTGGTCCCCTTGTCTGGGCTTGCTTTCCCCCATTCTGAATCCTGGATTCTGAATTCAGAATTCTTGCCTCACTAAAGCACCGGGGTTCCGGCCAATCTGGCAAGATAAAGGAAAACCACTTGAATTATTCCAATCACAAAACCCAGAACCCCGCCCATTACGGTGATATGTTTGATTTCCCGGGAGGCGACCCGAAAGACGACCTCCTCCAGAGTCTCCAGCGGGAAAGAGTTCATCTTCTCCTCCACCATCCGGCCGATCTTGATCTCATCCCTGGCCGCCTGCGCCACTTCGTCCGCCAGCCAATCAACGATATCCGGCATGCGGTCTTCTACCATGTCGGCCAGGGAGTCGGCGAGGAACTTTTTGATGGAACCTGGAATGATTCCAGGGGCACGCAGCATGACCGTTTCATATAACGCGTCGCTGATCGCCCGCGAGAGCCGGGCGGTCATCTCCTCGGTGCGGACCTGGGTCAACAGATCGTCAAAAGTAAGGAGTTCGGCTTCGATGGTTTCACCGATACTGCGCGCCAAATCCCCGCGCCTCTTGGGTAAAACCCCCTGGATCACCAGGGGCAGGCCCGGGATTTTGACCGGGTGGTGAGGGCGAAAAAGCAACTTCACCGCCAGCAGGTTCGTCACCCAGCCAATAAGTGCGCCGACTACGGGCAGTGTTAAGGCATATATCCAGAACAAAGCATTCATCCCTGCCAAAGCGGCACAGATGCCACAAATATACCTGATTTATAACAAATCGCCGCCTTTTTCGCAAGGACGTGGGGAGATCAGGCCTCATTCCGGGTTGGACAGTACTTACAGCCGGAACATCTTTGCAGGGCCCCGGGGAAAACCTCGGCGAGGGTATTGTAAGTGGCGGACGTGCAGCTGCCGTGAATAGTCACCTGTCGTGGGGCAAGGGTCACAAGCGCTGAGATCAGCAGGTCCTCCTGACGAACCTCGTCCTCATTGGCGATCGTCTCCTCTTCAACGCTTTTGGTCACCACGTGCATGTCGTCATCGTAGATGCGAAAACGGTTTCCGGAGAGGATCACCACGTGGACCGTATCCATCGGTTTTTTCTGGCGCTGGGTGTACTGTTTCAGGACACTGATGAACTCCCGGTTCTCCTGTTCATACAGGGCGTCGTCTAGAATTCGGCCGACAATTTCCCCCACGCTGTCCAGATAGTCCGACAGCCTGAAGCTTACGAAACCGTCAACATCCAAACGGGTATTCTCCTCCAGGTAGCCGGCCAGACGCTTGGCTGCCTCGTCCCGATAACCGGCCAGCAGGGACGGATTCTCGTTCAGGTGGGAACAAACCAGGTCCCAGTCCCGTTCGTCCAGCCAGCCGGCATCCCGGAGCAGTCGCCGACCCGCAAAGTGTTCCCACTCCTGGATGATAAATACGGCCACCGCGCGGGCGACCGCCCACCGGAAACCGGCCCGGTCCCGCCAGCCGAACAACCTGCTTTCGACAAGCCGGCAATGAAGCTGACCGCCGGGCCGCTTCCGGCACGTCACCCGCAACCCCTTTTTGCGCACAGCCCTGAGTTCCTGATTCAGCAACTCATACAGCGTCTGCGCACGTTGAGCCTGGATGGAAACATAGACATCCACCACCCTTCCCCCTTCACCGAGCTCTACTATGAAGTGTAGACCGCGACGTTATACAATATGCCCGGAAGGAAGAAGTGCTTAAACACCACGTTCTGGGCGCCTGGTGCGGGCCGACCAGTGCTGATTCGCCAGTAACTGCCAGGAATAGCTCCCTAGAGGAAAACAGCTTCGGGCGCCGAACGGAATAGGGTAGACAAAGAATGAAAAGGGGGGCAAGCCTGATTGCTCCAGGGAATTTACATTATTGACGCCGACAACACCCTCTGGGATACCAACGCGGTGTTTTTCGGCGCCCAAACGAAAATGATCCGGACTCTGCAGGAAAACGGTTTCCGGTTGGACGCTGAAACGGCGCTTCAGGCCATGCGCACCCTGGACCTGGAAATTTCGGTCAACCTGGATAATTTCGAATATGATTTTTCCCGGCTGGCGTGTGCCTTGCTCCTGCTGGACCAGGGACTGCGCGAGGATGAGACGGTGCGGCTGGTTTGCGCCCCTGATCCGCCGGCCGCCGTCCGGGAAACCGCCCGCCATGCCGCCACCCGGTTCTACGCCCACATCGACGCCAATCATCCTCGGCTGTTCCCCGGGGTTTTCGAAACCCTGGCGGCACTGCGGGCGCAGGGCAATACGCTGGTGCTGCACTCCGAAGGCCTGCACAACCGAATCTTGCAGACCCTGGACTTTTACGAGTTAAAGCCTTTGTTTGACAACCTGGTTCTGGAACGCAAGAGCACGGAGTCCTTCCTGCGGGCACGAAGTGGTGGGGAAAGTCTTTTCAAGGCCACTACCGGCCGAAACCCCGGGCATTGTATCGTCGTGGGCGACTCGCCCAAGCGGGACATCCGTTTCGGAAATTTGATCGGCGCCACCACCGTGTTCAAACCGGGCGGTTGGCTGGGAGCGGAATATCCTGACGATCCCTTGCTCATCCCACATTTTACCATTGACTGTTTCCCGGAACTCCTGGAGCTGGGTCAACCTCCAGCCGAGTCACTGGGTAATCGAACGGTGGGTGAAGCATTTTGACCGGGGATTAAGTGTTGTTGACTGGACCGGTTGTGTTAAAAATTTATTGAATGGGTGTAGGACTTTCCTAGATCGGTGTCGAATTTTACTCTTTGTCTGAAGCCCCTAAAGAGTTCCTATTTGAAGCAGATTAACCAGTTGCCTAAGTAACCGTGCCATCGGCCTTCAAGCGGAAGTCGGAGCACTATCAATTTGGCAAAGGAACAAAGCGCTATGATTGATACCGGCCAAATCCTGGTCAATTCGTTAGTCACCTCCAGCTTGTACCTCCTTGCCGGCACCGGCTTAACCCTGACCTACGGCCTGTCCAGGTTCCCCAACTTCGCCTATGCCGAATTTATCACCATCGGGGCCTACTGTGGGCTTTTCTTTTTAGCCAAACCCGGCGGGTTCTTTCTCTTGGCCCTGGTCCTCGGTTTTCTGATTGCGGCACTTGTCGGTGCGTCTTCGTATTCCCTCGTCTTCCGGCCGCTTGTAGAACGCAAGACGAGCCTGATTCATCTGATGGTCGCCTCCATCGCCCTCGGTTACGTGCTTCGGCACAGTATCGGTGAAGGCTGGGGCTGGGCAACGAAATCATACCAGCTAATGTGGCCCGTGTATAACATCGGTCACGTCCGGATCACCCTGCTCTGGATCATTTTGATCGCAACCGCCGTCCTGGCCGCCGTGGTCCTGCACTTCTTCCTCACCCGCACCAGGACCGGCAAGGCCATCAGGGCCATCGCCTCGAACCCCGACCTCGCTTCCGTCACGGGCATTAACAAGCAAAGAGTCATCCTTTTGACCTGGTCTTTCGGCGCCGGGCTGGCGGCGATGGCCGGGGTTTTCAGGGCCGCGGACACCCGGCTTTCGCCGATGCTGGGCTGGGATATCCTGTTGCCCATCTTCGCCATCACCATGCTGGGGGGCATCGGCAGCTTCTACGGGTTGATCGTCGCCGCCCTCATTCTCGGGCTGGCCGAGAATTTCGGCGTGGTGCTGCTCTCCGGCATCGGTCTGTCTACCGAGTACAGGATGGCGATCGCGTTTCTGATCTTGATCGGGGTACTCGTTATCCGACCCAAAGGATTGGCCAGGTGATAGAACTTGGATTTCACAATGTACCTGCTGGACACCCTGGTTTTCATGGGGATTTTCGCCCTGCTGAGCATGAGCCTGAACGTGGAGTACGGGTACACGGGTTTAGGTAATTTCGGCAAGGTGGCCTTTTTCATGGCCGGCGCGTACGCTTACGCGGTTACGGCGGCGTTGGGGTGGCCGGTGTATCTGTCTCTGGTGATGGCCGCACTGATCGCCGGGGCGTTGGGCGCCGTGGTCTCGCTGCCGGCCTTGCGTCTCCGGGAAGACTACCTGGCCATCGTCACCCTTTCGTTTGGAGAAATCCTGCGGATTTTCGTCAAGGCGGAGCAGTGGTTGGCCGGTGGGGTGTGGGGCAAAACCGTACCGTCCGCGTTCGCCGGATTGGGCTTGTCACCGAAAACAATGGCCTGGGCCAACGTGTTGCTGGTGTGGGCGATCCTGGCCGGCGTTTTTCTCTTTCTCCACTTGCTGATGAACACACCCTACGGCCGGGTGCTGCGGGGCATCCGTGAGGACGACGTGGCCGTCCAGGTGCTGGGCAAGAGCCTTGTCTCTTACAAAGCCCAGGCACTGATGGTGGGTTCGGCCATCGCGGGGGTGGCCGGGGGACTCTTCGCCCAATACATCCGTTTCATTGACCCCTACATGTTCCTGCCGCTGGTTACCTTCCTGGTGTGGGTCATGCTGATTCTCGGAGGGCCCGCCAATCACTGGGGTGCCCTCATCGGGGCCTTAATCGTGGAATTCTTTAATCGGGGGTCACGGATCGTGAAGGACTACATCGCACTCCCGTTCGACCCCCATAACGTGCAGTTCGTGCTTTTCGGCCTGCTCATCATCTTCTTGCTCTTGTACCGGCCTTATGGGTTGTTCCGCGAAAAGCCGATGCGCACCGGGGCTGAAGTGGAGGTGTCGAAATGGCAATCCTCGCCGTAGAAAACATTTGTAAAAGCTTTGGCGGCCTGCAAGTGCTCAAAGGCGTGACTCTTGAGGCCGAGGAAGGGCAAATCACCGGACTGGTGGGGCCGAACGGCAGCGGCAAGACCACCCTGCTGAGCACCATCTTCGGGCTCACCAAACCGGACGAAGGTAGTGTCAAATTCCGCGGCCAGACGATCACCGGTCTGCCTCCGCACCGGGTTTACGAGGCGGGACTGGCTTTTTCCTTCCAACTGCCACGGCTAATTACCCAGCTCACCGTGCTGGACAACATGATCCTGGCCGCCCGGGATCAGGTTGGGGCCGGTTTTTCCGGGGCCCTGTTCCTGCGCCGGCGTTGGCGGCGTCAGGAGACCGAACTGGCCCAAAAGGCGATGAGCATTCTTGAACTGCTGGGGTTGGTTCACCTGGCGCTGCACCCCGCCGGAGAACTGTCGGGCGGGCAGCGGAAGCTGTTGGAGATCGGCCGGGCGCTGATGTCCGACCCGGTGATGATGCTCCTGGACGAACCGGCCGCGGGGGTGAATCCTGTTCTCGGAAGAAAGATATACCAAAAATTACGCACGCTCCGCGACCAGGGGCTGAGCTTCTTGATTATAGAGCACAAACTGGAAATACTGCTCGATTTCGCCGACCGCATTTATCTGATGGATTTCGGTCAAATCGTACTTTCGGGCGCGCCGAAAGAAGTTATCGAGAACCCCGTCTTTTATGCCACCTACGTAGGAGAGACCAAAGATGCCGCTTTTTCAAGCTAAGAACATTCGTGCCGGATACGGCGACGTTGTAATTGTGGACGGCGTAAGCATCAGCGTTTCCGCAAACAACCTGGTGGCGATCGTCGGTCCCAACGGCAGCGGTAAGTCCACGCTCCTCAAAAGCTTGCTGGGGTTGGCCCGCCTGTTTTCGGGTCAGGTGCTGTACGGCGACCGCGACGTGACCAGGATCAAGTCTTGGCAAGCGGTTGAGGTGGGCCTGGGATATGTACCCCAGGTGAACAATGTGTTCACCAACCTCACCATCAACGAAAATTTAGAAATGGGTGCCTACTGCCGTCGTGACAAGGCAGGAATCAAGTCGGACCTTGAAGAAACATACCAGCGATTCCCAGAGTTGGCGGCCAGGAAAAAAGCCCGGGCCGAAACACTCAGCGGAGGGGAAAGGCAGCTCCTCGCCATCGCGCGGGCAATGATGGCTCATCCCAAAATGCTGTTACTGGATGAACCGTTGGCCTTTCTATCTCCCAAAGCTTCAGGAGTAGTTCTAAACCGGCTGCTGCAAATCCAGGCCGAAGGGACGTCAATGCTCCTGGTCGAGCAGAACACAATCAAAGCCCTGCAAAGCGCATCTTACGGTTACATCCTCAACCAGGGGCGGTGTGTAATGGAAGGGAAGGGACAGGAGCTTCTGGCGGACGAGTCCCTCAGGGAGCGGTTCCTGGGCCTGGGAAAGGAGGTGTGAGCGCCGCGGCGACAATGTGTTCAGGTGTGCGTTTCGGACAGGTTAGGGACGGTTATTAGCAAGATTTTAACGGAAGGGGGATAGCCGCCCCAAGAACCGAAGGTTAGGGGCGGGAAGAGACATGCGTAAAAAGATCATCGCGATCATCATGGCACTGGCCTTGCTGGCCGCGTTGGTGGTGGGTTGCGGCGGCCAGGAAACGGGACCCGGCGTAGCCGAAGAAGAAGTGGTGAAGTTCGGCAGCGTCCTGTCCATGAGCGGGCTCCTTGGGCCCATGGGCATCAAGATGACCGACGCGGTCAAGCTGGCCGTGGAGGAAATCAACGCGGCAGGCGGGATCAACGGCAAGCAGGTACAGTTGTTCATTGAGGACGACGCCACCGACCCCGCCCAGTGTTTGAACGCCGTGAAGAAACTGGTTGAGGTCAACGGCGTGCAGTTCATGGTCACCGGCATGAGCAGCGGCGCCGCCAATTCCGTCGGACCGTACCTTTCGGAAAGACAGGTACTGGCCCTCTCTCCTTCCGCCACCTCGCCCACGTTGACCGGCGAATCCTGGCGCGACTTTTTCTTCCGTACCACGCCGAGCGACGAATATCAGGGTGTGGTGATGGCGCAGTTGGCCCTGGATAAAGGGCTCGAGCGGCTGGCTGTTTTCACCATGGACAACGTTTACGGAGTCAGTCTGGGCGAAGTCGCCCGGGATGCGCTCGTCGAGGGCGGTGCCGAGGTGGTCGGCTTCATCAAGTACGACCCGGCCAAACTTGACTACCGCAGTGAGTTGACCCAGATCAAGAGTCTGAACCCCGATGGCGTGGTTCACGTGGGTTACAACGACGACGGCGTTGTCGTCTACCAGCAGGCTCTTGAGTTGGGACTGGATTCCGCCCAGTGGATTGGTTGTGACGGTGTGTACGGTACCGGCCTGTTCAAGACGGAGGCCTCCGCGACCTTCTTGGCCAACGCGATGATCGGCACTCGCCCCGGGGCCCCCGAGGGAGTGTCCGAGTACGATACGTTCGTGGCCGCGTTCCAGGCGAAGTACGGCAGCGATCCCGAAGTGTTCTGCGACACGGTCTATGACGCCGTAAAGCTGTTCGCGGCCGCCGCCAACCACGCCGGTAGTGAAGACCCGGCAGCGGTGCGGGACGCCCTTAGGGAGATCGGACAAAACTACCAGGGCGCCAGCGGCACCATCACCTTCGACGAAGGCGGCGACCGGATCGGCGGGCTGTACGAGATCTGGAACGTAATCAAGGAAGACGGCGAGTTCAAGTTCAACCGGGTGGATATGATCACCCTCGAATAGAACCGGCCGAGGACGGGTCCCTCCTCCCGGAGGGACCCTCTTTTTTTCACCGCGTGTTACTGCTAGCTGGGGCCGTGTTCGGGAAGGCGCCGCCTTCCTCTCAAGGCCTCCGGCCGGGGCCGTCAACAGGGGACGGGCCGCGCAACCCACTCCCGGCTTGCTTCAGCCGCTCCCGCAAGCGGCTGTACCGCTTCTGGGGCTTGTCGTTCCTGATCGCAATGGCCAGCGCCTTTTTGGTGCCCACCAGGACCACCAATTGCTTGCCCCGGGTCACGCCGGTGTAAAGCAGGTTTCTCTGCAGCAGCATATAGTGCTGGATCGTCACCGGCATAATGACCGCCGGGTACTCGCTGCCCTGGGATTTGTGGACCGAAACGGCATAGGCCGGCACCAACTCGTCAAGCTCCGGAAACTCATACTTCACGGCCCGCCCTTCAAAATCGACCGTCACTTCCTGATCCTCCTGGTTTATGGCCGTGATCCAGCCAATGTCGCCGTTGAACACATCCTTGTCGTAGTTGTTGACAATCTGCATGACCTTGTCTTTGACTTTGAAAGTCCGATGTCCCCTGTTGATCCCGGACCCACCAGGGTTCAAGAGGTTTTGGAGAGCGTAGTTCAGGTTGCCGACGCCGGTCAGGCCCTTGTGCATCGGGGTCAAAACCTGTATGTCCCTGACCGGGTGAAACCCAAAGCGTTTGGGAATGCGCTCTTTGCACAGTTTCAAGATCGTCTCCACCACTTTATCCGGGTCTTCTTCCGCTATGAAGTAAAAGTCGCTGGCCATTCCCGAAACGGATCGGCGGATATCAGGGAACTCGCCGTGATTGATGCGGTGGGCGTTGACCACGATCCGGCTTTCCCGGGACTGCCTGAAAATCTCGGTCAGGGTGACCACTTTGAATTCACCGGAGTCGATGATATCCCGCAGGACATTACCCGGACCGACCGAGGGAAGCTGGTTCACGTCACCCACCAGAATAAAAGTGGCCGGCAGGGGGATGGCTTTCACCAGGTGGTACATCAAGACGGTGTCAATCATGGAGGCTTCATCAACGATGACCACGTCGGCTTCCAACGGGCAGTCCTGATCCCTCTGAAAACTGTTCTTCCGGGGGCTGAATTCCAGCAGGCGGTGAATAGTCCTGGCCTCGTACCCCGTGGACTCGTGTACCCGCTTGGCCGCGCGCCCGGTCGGGGCGGCCAGGAGAACCCGGAGCTGCAAAGCTTTGAATATCTGCACGATGGCCTTGATGATGGTGGTTTTTCCGGTGCCCGGCCCGCCGGTGATCACGACCACTTTGTCACGGACCGCCAGGGCCACCGCTTCCCTCTGCTTTTCCGCCAGCCGTACACTCAGCTTCTTCTCAACCCACAGGAGAGCCTGCTCGGTATCAACCGGACGAATGGCCGAAGGGGCTTCCCGCAAAACCGTCAGCCTTTTGCTCAAGTTGGCTTCCGCCGTAAAAAAAGGGCTCAGGTAAACGGCTTCAGCCTCCAGGACGATTCGTTTGTCCGCGACCAGCCTTTCCAACGCTTCCCGGACAATCTCACTTTCGACTTCGAGCATCGTGGCGGTTTTTTCAAGCAGAGACCCGCGGGGATAATAGACGTGCCCCTCGTTCATTAACTCGCGCAACACATACAGGGTTCCCTCCTCCACGCGGAGGATCGACTTGAGGTCGAAGCCCAGGTGCCGCGCGATCCGGTCGGCGGTGACAAAGCCGATCCCGTGGACATCGGCAGCCAGGCGGTACGGATTATTCCGGACCGCATCGACGGCCGCCTTGCCGTATTGCCTGTAAATCCGGGCTGCGTGCGCGGCGCTTACCCCGTGGCCCTGGAGAAAGACCATGATCTCCTTGATGTCCTTCTGGTCGTCCCAAGCCCTGGTGATCATGGCGATGCGCTTGGATCCGACTCCCTCCACCCGCGCCAAGTCCTCAGGGGAGTTTTCGATCACGTCGAAGGTGTCCAGGCCGAAAACCTTGACGATCCGCTGGGCCGTACCGGGGCCGATGCCCTTGATCAGTCCCGAGCCCAGGTATTTTTTGATACCGTTGACGGTAGCCGGCACCACCGTCTCAAACTTCTCCACCCGGAACTGAGGACCAAACTTCTTGTCATGAACCCACTCCCCACTAAGTTTCAGGGATTCACCGGGGTTGAGCCCGGCCAGGTTGCCCACGATGGTGGTCAGTTCCTTCTTACCACGCTCCTGCAAACGGGCGACGATGAAATGTGTCTCTTCGTTGTAATAAGTGATTCTCTCCAGGTACCCGTAGATGGTCTCCAACCGGCTCAACCCCCCCCCCTCACAAGACCCTGCTGACCCGGCAGCGGCGTTTCCTTCAGCGAGGCGCTCTGCGGGCGGCACGCGTCTTTTTTTCGTCGACTTCCAGGGCCTCGCCCAGGACCACGCCGTAATCGGCAGCGGCGGCGCCCGCGGATACCAGGCCGTTAATCACGTCCTCCCGTACCGCATCGGGGGACCGGGATAAGGGATCCCCATACCCGCCTCCCCCCGCCGTTTTCAGGGTGATGGTGGTACCGGCCGGCACCGCGGTGGTGAATTTACCCGGCATCAACCGTGGTGCCCGTCCCGGCGGTTGCACCAAACACCGCGAACCGCGGCCCGGCTGACCGCCCTCAAAACCCCATGGATTCAGCACATTCCGCTCGGTACTGACCGACACGACCGCGTTTTCCAAAACGGTGATTTCACGCACCATTCCGGTCCTATCCCGGAACCGCCCCGGTCCGCCGGAATCCGGGATGAGGCCGTACCTCTCCACCCGCAGGGGATAGTTCATCTCGATCACTTCCACCGGCGTATTCAGGGTGTTGGTCATATTGACGTGTACTCCGTCCATCCCGTCCTGGTCACACTTGGCCCCCTGGCCGCCCCCGTAGGTCTCCACGTAAGAATAATACCGGTCGCGGGCGTCCCGGCCGCCGATGGTGAAGTTGCTCATGCTCCCGGTGCCGGCGGCGGTCACCCGGTGCGGCGCGGCTTGGGCCAGCGCCCCCAAGACCGCGTCGGTGATCCGCTGGGCAGTATTAATGTTGGCGTGAGCCACCGGGGCCGGAAAGCGGGGGTTTACCAGCGTGCCGGGCGGGGTGATCACCTCCACCGCGCGGGCGATGCCCTCGCTGCTCGGCAGGTCAGGGTCGGCCACCGCCTTCACCGCAAAGTACACGCAGGCCAGGGTCACCCCCCGGGTGGCGTTGACCGGGCCCGCCACCTGCGGATCGGTGCCGGTGAAGTCAACTCTGACCGCACCGTCCGCGATCTCCAGGCTGACGGCGATCTTGATCAGGCCGCCGGTGAGACCGTCCCCCTCCAGATAATCGCTGAATCTGTAGATGCCGCGGGGAAGATCGCACAGCGCCTTCCGGAGCCTTCGTTCGGCGTAACCGATTATTTCCTGCATGTAGTGATGCAGCGTCTGGACACCCACTTTATCGGCCAGTTCCTGTAACCGCCTGGCGCCCACTTCATTGGCCGCGAATTGGGCCTGAATGTCCCCGTAAAACTCGCTGGAGGTCCGGACGTTGTGGGCGAGCACGGTCAGGAGGTCGTGGTTCAGCACCCCGCCGCGGCTGATCTTTACGGGCGGAATCCGAATGCCCTCCTGGAAGATCTCGGTAGCGGTCGTGGACATGCTGCCCGGCACCCCGCCCCCCACGTCCACGTGATGGGCCAGGTTCGCCACCAACGCCAACGGCCGTCCGGCCGCGAAAACGGGGGAAATCAGGCACACGTCCGGCAGGTGCGAGCCGCTCACATACGGGTCGTTGATAATAATGGCATCCCCGGAGGACAGTTCCGGCAGCGGAAAAGTCCTCAACACCTCCCTGACGACCGAAGGCATCAGCCCCAGGTGCAGGGGAATGTGTTCGGCCTGGGCCACCAGGTCCCCTTCGACCGTGTAAAGCGCCGTGGAACAGTCCCGCCGGTCCTTGATGTTGGGCGAGAGGGCGGTACGGGTCAGGGTCGCTCCCATTTCCTCGGCCACGGACTGGAGAGCGTTCCGCAAGACTTCCAGCGTAACCGGATCGGTGCGCAGCTAAGACACCCCCGTTTCGACAATCAAGTTGCCCCAGTGGTCGGAATATGCACGGTCACCGGGCCAAATCAAGGTGGTCGAATCGGCCTGGGTCACCACGGCCGGTCCCCTGATTTCAGCGCCCTCGCCGAGTTGCTCCCGGGCATACACCGGCACCTCCCGGTACGTTCCGGAGAGGTAAAGCCGCCTGGCATCCAAGACCTCAGGGTTCCCGTCCCGGGTTCGGGTCCGGGTTTTCATCCCGGGGAGAGCTCCGGTCGCCACCAGGCGCAGCGTCACCACTTCCACGGGCGCTTCTTCCCGGCAGTACCCATAGTGCAGCCGGTGCAGACGGTGGAAACATTCGGCCGCGTCCTGAAGGTCGGCTGCTTCCAGGGACCGATCGGAAAGCGGCAGGGTCAACTCATAAGACTGTCCTTTGTAGCGAAGGTCCATGAACATCGCAAACGCCATCGCCGGTTCGGCAAACCCCTCCCGGGCCAGCGCCGCCCGTCCTTCACCGGCCAGCTGCGCGTACTTGCGGTTGATTTCGGCACACGCGACCGGGGATAATTCGGCAACGTGGGATAGTGAGTAGTCGTGACGGACGTCAGCGGAAAGCATGCCCCAGGCGGAGGTGACCCCGGGATAAGGCGGAACCAGGATCCTCGGAATAGACAGTTCGCGCGCGAGTTCCACGGCGTGCAAGGGTCCGG
>JACUUW010000039.1 GCA_014859075.1 Desulforudis sp. | reverse complement strand
TACGAAGAAACCGGCCGGGAAAAGGCTCCCGCTCCCGCACAAACTCGGCGTCTGAAATCTCTTGTTCGGCCAGGGCCTCGATCACGGCCGCCGAGCCGGCGCCCTGGCTGAACTCGTCCTTGCGCCGCCGGATGATTTGATCCGGCAGATAGTCCGAAAAGGAGCGGCGCAGGATCCACTTTTCCAGGTGATCCGGCCCGTGTATTTTCCACTCGATGGGCAGCGCGGTGGCGAGCCGGACCAAATCCTGATCCATGAAGGGCATGGAACAATCCAGGGCAAAGGCGGCCGTCATCCGGTCGACCCGCTGGAATCCGATATTGTGCCCGGCCCGGAGCAGGTTTTCAAGTTCCCGGACCTGCGCCGCGGGCGCCTTGTCTTTGAGATAGTGGTAACCGCCGAACAATTCGTCGGCTCCTTCGCCGGCCAGGATAATATCCACTCCGTGTTCCCCGGCCAGGCGGGCGACCAGATAGTTGGCGACGGCGCTGCGCACCAGGGACCAGTCAAATGATTCCAGATGGTAAATCACCCGCGGTAAGACCCGGAGCATCTCCTCCCGGGCATACCGGTAGTCGGTGTGGTCGGTTCCCAGATGGTCGGCGGCGACCCGGGCGTGCCGGAGGTCCGGGCTGCCCTCGTAACCGGCGGCGAAAGTCTTGACCGGACCCCGCAGCCGCGTGGTGACGGCGGCGACGATACTGCTGTCCAGGCCCCCGCTGAGAAAGACTCCGACGTTGCGATCATCCGGGAGGCGCCGGCTTACCGCCCGGGTCAAGAGTTGGCGCAGTTTTTCCCCGGCGGCCTCCGTCGTTGCCGGGACCGGTTCATCATTGTTCAGTTTCCCGTCATCGAAAGGGATCAGACCACTGTCCGTCCGGTAATAGGTGCCCGGCAACACCGGCGCGATCCGGTCGCAGGTCCCGACCAGCGCCTTCAGTTCGGAGGCGAAAAAAACCTGTGTACCGCTCCGGCCGTAATAGAGGGGCTTCAGCCCGAACCGGTCCCGGGCGGCGATCAAACCGCGCCGGGTCCGGGCCACCAGGGCGAAAGCGCCGTGGATGCGGGCCAGGCCGCCCGCGCCCTGTTCGGTCAGGGTCGCCAAAATGGTCTGCGGTTTCACATCCCGGGCGGCGGGGTCACCGTCGAAGACGATGGCTTCCTCCCCGGCCGCGTGGAGGGCCTCGTCATCGTGTCCGGCATAGCCCAGTGCGGCATCCGCCGTAGACAAGACGCCTGATGCTTGGGGCCCCCGGTGTTTAAGCCGGGAGAGCATGTGTCGCACGGTGGTTTCGTCGGGAACTCCACAAACGGCCGCAATGCCGATCAGGTCAAACACCCCCTCAGCGCTCAAAGGAAGACCCTGAAAAACAATTGTTCCAGGGATAACCAAAATAATGCACCAATTATATAGGTTGAATCGGTAGCTATCCTTCCCCGCCCGGGCATTAGCGTTCGTTGATGACTCTGGCCAGGTCGCTGATGCTGGTTATGCCCTTGGCCTCGGCATCGGCCTGCCGCATCATGATCGTGTAGGTATTGTCAAATTGGGCATAATCCAGCCAAACCAGCTCATTCTTTTCCAAGTCTTCCGCGGAGACCTTCTGGAAGGCTTCCTCCGAATCGGTGATCGGCTCTTCGTGGCCCAACGCGACCAGCCAGGCGGTACCGGTGTACTCCCAGTAGGTATCGATTTCACCCTCTTCCAAGGCGGAGCGGGCGACTTCCGTGCCTTGGAGACCGGTCTGATCCACAACCGTGAACCCGGCGTTCTCCAGAGCGAAAACCGACATGGCACCCAGAATCAGCTGTTCGGTGAACTCCTTGGAACCGACCTTGATCGGCCCTTTGGTGCCTTCCGGGGCCTCCGGGTCGATGAGGTTCTGGCTCAACAGCCAGTCCTTGGCCACTTGCTTGTGATCCTGACCCTCAATGTCCACCAGTCCGTTCAGTTCGATCATGGTATCGGTGTCCAGCCGGGGACCAATGGCGCCGAGGATTTCTTCGATCTCGGGATATTCTCCCAGCACCTCGGCGCGGACCACCGGAGCCGGGTTATAAACCGGGAAGAACTGCTTGTCGTCCACCAGGTTGACCAGGCCGAAGGCCTTGATGCGGCCGTCGGTCGCAAAACCCATGGCGGCCGGTACCTGCCCCTCCTTCAGGGCCCCGTAGGTCACCCCCAGATCCATGGTGATGACGTCGTCAAACTGGAACCCGTATACATTCTGCAGATCGGGCAGACCGTCCGGCCGGACCGAAAACTCGTGGTCGGTGGCGAAGACCCATTCCTCGTCGGCGGCGCCGCCGCCGCAACCGACCAGGGCCAGGGTGAGGGCCACGACCAGGGCGATGGCCAGCCAGTGATATTTACGCAAACTCTCTACCTCCCTTAAAATGAAATACCGTTCGCAAACCAGTTTCGGGGGGAAGGGGAAGCTACCGACCAACTGACTGTTAACCGAATTCGGCTTCGGCCTGGCTCAGGAGATGGTCGAGCAAAATGGCCAGTACCGCACTCAGGATTGCCCCGGCCAGGATTAATTCCGTCCGCCGTACGCCGATCCCGGTGACGATCAGGTCACCCAGCCCCCCGCCCGCAATAAAGGTGGCCAGGGTGGCCGTACCCACGTTGATCACCACCGCCGTCCGGATACCGCCCATGATGATCGGGGTGGCCAGCGGCAGTTCGATCCGGCCCAGGATGTGCCCCGGCGTCATCCCCATGCCCCGGGCCGCCTCCAGGATACTCGGCGAAACGCTCCGGATGCCGGCATAGGTGTTTCGCAAAATCGGCAGCAGGGAATAGCACCAGAGGGCGAAGACGGCCGTGTTGAATCCCCAGCCGAGAAAGGTGAAGGCCAGGGCCAGGACCGCCAAGCTGGGCACGGTTTGGGCCACGTTCACCACGTTTTCGACCACAAGCCCCAGGGTGCGGAAACGCGGGCGGGAAATCAGGATTCCCAGCGGCAAAGCGGTCGCTATGGCCAACAGCGAAGAGACCACAACCAGGAGCACGTGCTGCTGGATCAGCTTAAACACGTTGGGGTAGATGAGCAGCCGGGCCGCCATGGCGCCCCCGGGGTTCTCCACGAAATAATAGATGGTGAAGGCCCCACAGGCCAACAGGAACAGCGGCATCACGGTCCAGCCCAGCACCCGGTTACGCTGCCGCATCGTCCCGCACCAAGTCGAGAAGGTAATTAAGGGTGATGACACCCTTGAGTTCTTCGCGGCTGTTCACCACCGCCACGTAGCGCTCGCCGTAATTGAGCATGACCGCCAAGGCGTCATTCAAGGTGGCGCCCCACTCCACCGTGTTCTGCACCGGTTGGGCGATTTGGGCCGCTCTTGCGCCTTCCACGCCCTTCAACTCCGCCCGGCTGATCACCCCCTGCAGTTTGTTGACCGCGTTCACCACCAGCACCGTGTTGGTCTTACGCTCCTCCATGGCCGACCGGATCTCGTCCACGGAAGCCTCGGGCGTAACGAACGGGGTTTCGTTTTGCACCACGTCGTTCACCTTGATCAGGTGCAATCGCTTAATGGAACGGTTGCGGCCGACCAGGGTCGCCACGAAGTCATCCGCCGGCATGCTGAGCAACTTGTCCGGTTCCTCGTACTGGACGAGCCGCCCGTCACGCATGACGGCGATGCGGTCGCCCATTTTGATGGCCTCGTCGATATCGTGGGTCACAAAAACGATGGTTTTCTTCATTTGTTCCTGCAGGCGCAGGAACTCGTTCTGCAGGCGCGCCCGGGTGATCGGGTCCACGGCGCCGAACGGTTCGTCCATCAACAAGATCGGCGGGTCGGCCGCCATCGCCCGGGCCACGCCGACCCGCTGGCGCTGCCCGCCGCTCAGGTCCGCGGGCAACCGGTTCCGGTAGGTTCCCGGATTGAGCCCGACCAGGTGCATGAGTTCATCGACCCGTTGGTTGATGCGGTCCCGGGGCCAGCCTTTTTCCCGCGGTACCGTGGCCACGTTTTCGGCGATGGTCATGTGGGGGAAGAGCCCGATTTCCTGGATCACGTACCCGATACCCAGACGCAGCGCGATGGGATCGATTTTGGAGGTGTCCTGGTCATTGACATAGATCTTGCCGGACGTGGGATCAATCAACCGGTTGATCATTTTCATGGTGGTGGTCTTGCCGCACCCCGACGGGCCCACCAGCACACAGACCTCGCCGTCGCCGATGGTCATCGTAAGGTCGACAACGGCCGGCACTTCGGATCCCGGAAAAACTCTGCTTACCTGCTCCAGTTTAATCACTCTCTGCAAATCCCTCCTAACTTCTGAAACTCAGGCGCTTCTCGGTGCGTTTAAGGAGAAAATCGGCCAGAATGGCTAACAGGGATATGCACACCGCGCCGATTACAATCAAATCCTTGTTGTACTGCGAGATGCCCCGGAAAATGAACTCACCCAGGCCGCCCGCGCCGATACAGTAGGCAATCGCCCCGATCCCGACCACCATCACCGTGGCCGTGCGAATACCGGCCATGATCACCGAAAAGGCCATCGGCAGCTTGATCCGCCGCAGAATGGAAAGCTCGCGCATGCCCATGCCCCGGGCGGCCTCAATGACGGCCGGATTGATCTCCCGGATACCGAGATAGGTGTTACGCACAATGGGCAGGAGGGAGTAAAGGGTCAGGGCGATCACTCCGGTGGTAAACCCGATCCCGAACAGCGGAAGCAACAGGCCCAGCATGGCCAAACTGGGCACGGTCATCATGACTTGACAGAAGTATAGGGCGCCGTGCGCGGCGGGGCGGGAATAAGTGATGAGCACGCCGACAAGCACCCCCACGGCGATGGCTATCGCTACCGCCACCAGGATCAGCCAGGCATGCTCCAGGGTTAAGGCCCACACCCGATCCAGGCGGGTGATGAAGAATTCCCAGAAACTCATTTTACACCCCATCGGTTAAAGAGTTTTAAATTGTTCGGGGAGGGCAGTGAATTAGTGAATTAATGTAAGAAAAATGCGGATGCACAAGCTGCGGATTCGTATTTCTGACCCTCACCACGCTTACGGGGTTAGCTGACGGGTTCGGGTTGCAAGGTAACCCTACCGCCCGCAGGCGGATTCACCCCGGAAGTTGGTTCCCCCGCTTTTCCACAAGGTGGAAAACTAAGCGTTTAAAACGAACACGAAGTAATTGGGCGGTCACTTAAGATACCAGGATAATTTTAACAGGCTTGTCGAATAACTGTCTAACTTGCTGGTCTTTGAAAAAGCCGCAAAATCTTCACTGATGAGGAATCAGTGATTGTTACCGACGATGTTTCCAGAATCCTTCCAGCTATCAGACTATTACTGAAGAATGCGGCTTGGGTTTTCTTGCGGGCCGGTACCCTCCGTACGCGGATACCGGTATTAAAGTTGGAAACCGGACAAAAACTAGACATCGAGGACTGTTTACCAAAGATGATCTGCGGAGGTGTCCAGTGCAGCAGGAAACGGTTGAAGGAAAACGTGACGAGCGCCGGGATCCGGTGCCCACCGAGGAAAAACCGCAGGTAAGGCTCACCATCGACGACCGGGAAGTGACGGCCGAGACCGGCGCGAATATCGTGGACACGGCCCGGGCCAATGGCATCGACATCCCCACTCTGTGTTACCTTAAAGGCATCAGCGAACCCGGCTGTTGCCGGGTCTGCGTGGTGGAAGTGGACGGGATGCGCACGCTCCCCGCCGCCTGCGTCACCCCGGTAAGGGAAGGGATGGTGGTGCGGACCAACACGCCGCGGGTACGGCGGACGCGCCGCCGGGTCGTTGAACTGTTGCTGACCGAACACCACGCCGACTGCCCGGTTTGTCCGCGGGCGGAGACCTGTGAACTGCGTGCGGTGGCCGCCCGGGTGGGCTTAAACCGCATGCGGCTTCCGAACCGCCGGCGCCGCCGCCGGGTGCTGGAAGACAACCCGTTCATGGTCCGCGATCCGGAGAAGTGCATCAAGTGCCGCCGCTGCGTGGAGGTCTGCCGGAAAGTCCAGGGCGTGGACGCCCTGACGGCGGCTGGCCGCGGCTTCGAAACGGTGATCGGACCGGCCTTCGCGGACGACGCCGCGACGGCCGCCTGCATCACGTGCGGCCAGTGCCTGTTGCACTGCCCGACCGGGGCCCTCACCGAACGGGAATACATCCATGAGGTCTGGAAGGCGATTGACGATGCCGGGAAGCAGGTCGTCGTCCAGACGGCGCCGGCCATCCAGGTCACCCTCGGGGAGGAGTTTGGAATGCCGGCCGGTACGGTGGTCACCGGCAAACTGGTCTCCGCCCTGCGCGGCATCGGCTTTGACACCGTGTTCTCGACCGAATTCGCGGCCGACCTGACCGTCATGGAAGAGGCGCACGAACTGCTGGAACGCCTGGAGGGGAAAGGGGAATTACCCCTGATTTCATCGTGCAGTCCGGGCTGGGTCAAGTTCTGCGAGCATTTCTACCCCGAGTTCCTGGACAATCTCTCCACCTGCAAGTCGCCGCAGGAAATGTTGGGGGCCTTGGTCAAGAGCTACTACGCGGAAAAGGAAGGGCTCGATCCGGCCAAACTGGTGACCGTGGCGATCATGCCCTGCACGGCCAAAAAATTCGAAGCGGCCCGCCCGGAACTGGTTTCCGAGGAAGGCCGGCGCGATGTCGATTTTGTGTTGACCACCCGGGAACTGGCCCGGATGATCCGGCAGGCCGGATTGGATTGGGACACGCTGGCGGAAGATGGTGAGTTCGATAACCCCCTGGGGATCCGTACCGGGGCGGGCGCGATCTTCGCGGCCGCCGGCGGGGTCATGGAAGCCGCCATCCGTACCGCCTATGCCCTGACCGAAGGGGAAGAGATCGGTGCCAGGGTTGAGTTCAAAGCGGTCCGCGGGCTGAACGGGGTACGGGAGGCCGAGGTGCGGCTGCGGGGCCGGACGGTGAAACTGGCGGTCGCGCATGGCACCCGGAACGCCCGCCGTCTGTTGGACCGCATCAAGGCCGGGGCGGAGTATCACTTCCTGGAGATCATGGGCTGCCCCGGCGGTTGTATCGGCGGCGGGGGCCAGCCGATCGTCGGCCCAAACCGGAAGGAGCCCTCCGGGGAACGTCGCCGAAAGCGGGTGGAAGCGCTTTACAGCATCGACCTGACCCGGGAACTCCGGCGGGCGCACGAAAACCCGGCGGTGCGGCGGCTGTACGAAGAATACCTGGGACATCCGCTGAGTGAGAAAGCGAAGAAGCTGTTGCACACCACCTTCACGCCCCGGGAACGCTATCCCCGCACGGCGCCGAAAAAGGTTCCGCTCCATTAAGAACCCGGGTTCCCTGCCGGTCAGGAGGTCGTTTGGGTGGGTTGTGCCGATTCCGGTGGGAACGCTTCCGGTTTGTCCGCGGGGTTGCGGGTTTTTGCCAGGGCCGCGATTCTCTGGAACCGGCCGCGACGGGGAGATAACAGGAAGGCCAGGAAAAAAAGGGAGGCGGCGCAGAGCACGATGGTCGCGCCCGAAGGCAGGTTCAGGAAGTAGGAAAGCCACAGCCCCGCCACCGCCGCAGACACCCCGCAACAGACCGAGACGACCAGCATGCCCCGGAAGTTGCGGCATACCTCGTAGCCGGTCATCGCCGGGATGACCAGCAGCGCCGAGGCCAGGACGATCCCCAGGAGCTTGACACTGACCACCACGGTGACCGCGACCACGGTCAGCAGTCCAAAGTACAGAAAGGTCGCCGGGATCCCGGCGGCCCGTGCCGACTCCTCGTCGAAGCACACAAACAGGAGTTCCTTGAAGAACAGGACCATGAACAGGATGATGACCGTTCCAGCGGCCGCGAGGAGCAGGATGTCGCCGGCGGTGACGGCCAGGATATTCCCAAACAGGAAACTGAACAATTCCGGTTGGTACCCGGGCGCCAGGCTGATCAGGGCGATACCCAACGCCATGCTGGTGCTGAAGAACACCCCGATGACGGTATCCTCGTGCAGGCGGCCTCTCTTGCTGACCAGGCCGATGGCCCAGGCCACCACGGTGCAGAAAACGGCGGCCGAAAACACCGGGTTGACACCCAGGAGCACCCCGATCGCGATTCCGCCCAGGGCGGAGTGCGAAACTCCCACGCCCACAAAGGCCATGCGCTGCAAAACCACGAACAGCGACACGCAGGAACAGAGCACGCCGGCCAGGACGCCGGCCAACAGGGCGCGCTGCATAAACTCATAAGCCAGAAATTCCATGTTTACCTCCCCGGGCGTCATTCCAGCGGCGTGGTACCGTATGCCTCAGCCAGGCGTGAACTGGAAAGCACTTCCCGGATGTTGCCGTCCGCATAAATGGATCCGTTCAGGCAGACCATCCGGTCGGCGCAGCCGGCCAACGCCGAGATGTCGTGCGACACGACGAGGATGGTCAAGCCAAGGTCGCGCTGTAACTCCTGGACCACGCGGTAGAAGGTGCGCTGGGCCACCAAGTCCAGCCCGTTGGTCGGCTCGTCCAGGATCAGCAGTCGGGTGTGACTGCATAAGGCCCGGCCCAAGAAGACCAACTGCTGTTGTCCGCCGGAGAGTTCCCCGATGGGTTTGCCGGTCAAATCATCCGGGAAACCGATGCGGTGCAGGGTTTCCCGGGCCGCGTCCTTGTCGGCCCGCGCCGGAAACCGGAACAGGCCCAGGCAACCAACCCGGCCCATCATCACCACGTCGTGGGCACTGACCGGAAAACCCTGGTCGAACTGCTGCCGCTGGGGCAGGTAACCAACCTGGTGCTTCTGGTTGCCGGCCCCCGCCGGCGGCTTGCCGAACAGGCGCACGCGGCCCGAGTCCGGTCGCACCAGGCCCAGGATCACCCGCACGAGCGTGGTCTTACCGGCCCCGTTCGGACCGATCACGGCCGTAAACGAACCCTCGTCCAGGGTCAGGTTGATGTGATCCAGTACCGGAATACCGCGGATTGTAACACACACGTCCTCGAGAGACACGACAGTCCCGGTTACGTCCCGCCCCATTTTTTCAAAACCTCCGCTTCCGATTGCCGTTTGCGCTCCGCCGTATACCCGTTCCTGTCGGGATCGGGACCGGGGTCCCGGAAAGCGTCGCATCCCGCGCAGTAACCGTAAATCTCGAAAGCGTGGCCCACGATACGGAATGGTTTGTCCTTTTCCAGGCCGACCGCGACCTCCTGGAAAGGGCAGAGGTTCACCGGGCGGACCTCCCCGCACCCCAGGCAAACGAGATGGTGGCGGTGATCGTCCGCGATTTCGAACCGTGAGTTGAATCGCACCTTCAAATTGATCCGGTTTACCACGCCGATCTCGCTCAACACCGCGAGATTGCGGTACACGGTGTCAAAACTGATGCGTGGCTGGGTTTTCCGCACTGACTTCAGGACCTCCCGGGCGGTCAGGGGTCCGCCGGACGCCAACAGAGTGCTGATAATCAGTTCGCGCTGCGGTGTCAGCTTCAGGCCCGCGTTCCGGAGCCTGGACACAATCCGATTCAGGTTCACGATTTCACTCCAGTCAGGAATATTACTAATTAGTCTATTTATAATCCATTGTGCAAAGAATGGCAAGCTTGGCGGATCAGTGCTGGTTGTAAATTACGATCATGGTGCCGTTGGGGACGTGGTGAAAAAACCACCTGGCGTCCTCCAGGGCGAGGCGGATGCACCCGTGACTCGCCGCCTGTCCGAGTTTCTCCATTTCCTCCTGCTTCAGTTTCCCGGAGGCGTCGAACGGGACCGAATGCACCAGATACGGGCCCGAGAACCGGACCCAGTAATGGGCTCCCTCCTGCAGGCGGGCGTTCCAGAAGGTGTAGCCGCGGCTGTACAGAAAGTAGGTGCCGAGAGGCGTGGGGGAGGTCACTTTCCCGCCCGAGGCCTTGAAAACACGCACCACTTCACTGCCCCGGTACACCGTTACGTTGTGTTCTCCTTCCAGGTCCACCGCGACCCAAATTTTGTCACCAAGCGGCAGGGTCCGGAAACTGAAATCCAGGTGGACAGGCTCACCCGACCGGGAGACGGCCCGGCTCCTGACGGTGAACTCGCGGTCCGGCATCAGCGGTTCGAGCGGGGTGAACTGGATCTGGTTGGCCCAGACGTCGAACCGCCCGCGTACGCCTTCAATTTCCATCCAGCCCCAGGATAGGGGCTGGCTGAATTCAACCTGGATCTCCGGATGCAGATCAACGCCGGAGGCACCGTCGGGCGGCTTGGTGCCGAGCACCTCCAGCCGGGGCGCCGTGCGTACGGTGCGCCGCACCTCACCGCCCAGGGCGAGACCCCCGGCGCTCTTGATCCAGCCGCGGATCAGCACCTCCAAGTCGGTGTCCTGCGGGAGTTGCTCCCCGGGCGAGAACAACCAGACGGACCGGTCTTCCAGGAGCGAATCGCCGGCCTGGATGCGCCGCGGTTGGAGTCTCCCCTCGACCGGCCGGTCGTTCAAGGTGATCATGATATTCCCGGGTACGCTGTCGGGCGCCAGGGGCGTGTTGAAGAGGATTTCCACCGGGCCCATGGACGGGGTCACCGGATTGACGCGGTATAGCGCCGGGCGTACCGGGCGGCGGGTGCTTGCGGTTACCGACTTCTTCAACAAGGGTATCCGGCTGGCCGCCCGGTTGATCCGCACGGTGATCTCCTGACCCCGCAGCCGGTCCGGTTCACGCAACTCCACGACCAGGGTGCACGGGTTGGCCCAGTGGCTTTCGTATTCCGGAACGATCTCCGGTTGCTCCGGGATGAGGTGGAGTTTCGCCTCGACATCGGCCTGACGCATGGGGACCAGAAACACGATGTGCACCCTGGTGCAGTCCGGGGCGTGGTTCACCCGGACGATCTCCTGCCAACAGATCAAGCCCAGAACGGACAGCGCCACCGGCAGCAGCCACAGCGTCCTGGTCCGGACAGACTTAGCCCGCATCAGTTGCCTCCACACCGCCGTTTTTACAATGTTATTAAGCGGTGCATGGTACAAGACCATGTTTTTCGGTCGTATAATTTGGGCGGGGTCAGATACGCTAACACCGAATGCGCAAGTGCTGGGAGGGAAATCACCTGTACCACGAACAGGCGATTGACGGCGTCTTCCGGGAACTGGACTCGGGCCCGGACGGCCTTTCGCGGGAAGAGGCCGCCCGGCGCCTGCGGGAGAACGGCCCCAACACCCTTGATGCCGAAGACAGGTTCAATCCCCTCCAGACCCTGTTCCACCAGTTCACCGACCCTCTCATCTACATCCTGCTGGTTGCCGCGGTCTTTACCGCCCTTATCCAGCATTTCATCGATATGTGGGTCATTCTGGCCGTGGTGATCATCAACGCGATTATCGGTTTCACCCAGGAGTTGAAGGCCGAACAGGCGATTCGCGCCCTGACCGTGTTGGCCGCGCCCCGCGCTCACGTCATCCGGGAGGGCCGGGAGATGGAAATAGACAGTGCCGAACTGGTACCGGGAGACGTGGTGACCCTCACTTCGGGGGCACGGGTACCGGCCGACATGCGCCTGTTCGAGGTCGTCCGGCTGGACATCGACGAATCCGCCCTGACCGGGGAATCGGTGGGTGTGCGCAAGGAGACCTCTCCGGTGCCGGGGGATTACCCGGCCTTGGGCGACTTGCGCAACACCGGGTTTATGGGCACCCTGGTGCTTGCCGGAAGGGGTAAGGGGGTCGTAACGGCCACCGGACCGGCGACCGAGTTGGGTAAGATTTCTGACCAGGTCCGGCGGGTGAAGCCGGCGCCGACCCCGCTCCAAGTGCAGCTCGGCCGGTTCGGTCGCTGGCTGGGATACGGCATCCTGGCCGTTTCCGGCGTGGCCGTACTGCTCGGACTGGCCCTGGGCCGTCCGCTGCCGGAAATGGTGTTGACCGGCATCGCCTTGGCCGTGGGCGCTATTCCGGAGGGTCTGCCCGTGGTGGTGACCATCACCCTGGCCATCGGGGTGAAGCGGATGGCCGTCAGGCACGCTATTGTCCGCCGGCTGCCGGCCGTGGAAACGTTGGGTTCGACCACGGTCATCGCTTCCGACAAGACCGGCACCCTGACCAAAAATGAGATGACCGTGCAGACCATTGCGATCGGCGGCAAGGCCTACCAGCTGACCGGGATCGGTTTTGAACCGAAAGGGGACCTTGTCGATGAGGACGGCGAACCGGTCAAACTCAGAAATAATCCGGCACTTGAACTTTGTCTCCGGGCCGGGCTGTTGGCGAACGAATCCCGCCTCGGGTTTGACGAGGAGCGCGGGCATTTCCCGCACGGGGATCCGACCGAAGTGGCCCTGATTGTTGCCGGTATCAAAGCCGGCGTGGACCCCGAGGTCCAGGCGGACCTGTACTCAAAGCTGGACGAAATCCCGTTCGAGTCGGACCTGATGTACTCGGCCACCCTGCACCGCGACACGCGGGGCGGCGGCAATGTGGTGTTCGTGAAGGGAGCGCCCGAACGAGTGCTCGGCATGTGTTCCGCGGCCGTCACCGGTCCCGAAGGCGGGGAGGCCGCCCTGGAGGACCGGGAGTCCATTCTGGAACGGTACCGGGCCATGGCCGAAGACGGCCTGCGCGTGCTGGCACTGGCCTACCGGCGGGAACCGGAGACGGTCACGGGACTGGAACCCGGTGTTTTGAATACGGGCCTTA
>JACUUW010000261.1 GCA_014859075.1 Desulforudis sp. | reverse complement strand
TTGTCGACTGGGCGAGCCGGAAATACAACAACTCCGAGTTTGTTGCGGACACGGGCGACGACCAGAGCGAATCCTTGTTCGACGTTTTGTCCCTGATGACGGAGGGCCGTAGCGCCGAGCATCGGCTTGACGTGTACGACTTTCATGACTTTCTGGCCCGGCTCGATGCCGGGGGCGAACTCAGTCCCTACGATTGAGCACACGCCAAAAGGTTTTCAAGGAGCAGAACCGGTGTAGGTTCATTTTGGGCAATCTAGATGGAATCTCTCGAAGTGCTCCTATATATCTACTTAATACGTGGAATCTGCGGTACAAATCTATTATTGACACAGTGGGGACGCCCTTGTTATGCTATGGTTAATCAAATAGGGTTATGACGGTTTGAATATGCTTGAATCATTTAGTGATTGCCAGCACACAAGCTAGGTGCCGGGAGAGCGCCTGAAAGACCGGGGCGGCCCGCAGACAACCGGTGACAATTGGATAACCGGCTGAATCGAACAACGATAGGCCGCTTTTACGCTTTGTATCTCGAGCGTAAAAGCGGCTTTTCATATGTCCGGCCCAAAGGGGGTGGGATTTGCGGTACCTTTATAGAGATAAACCTCCTGGGACTGCAGTGTGTGCTACCGGAAGGAGCCAGGGTTCGCTCGTGTCGTCTGTGTTGGTGCGAGGCAGGTTCGTGGTGTGGTGGCGCCCCAGGCTATAGGGGGGGAGGAATGGGGCGGCTGCTGATTCCGGTGTCGCTGCAGCTTCCGCAAGTGTTGTCGTTTCCGTCGGGAAACATGTTTGCCGTAGAGGGAAGGTATTGTGGTGTATTGATCAGTTGACGAGAGAAGGGAGAATCTTAGATGACGTCTTCCGGTGACAGAATGCTCACTCCGGCACCGCCGTTTGACTGGAAGCGGGTAGTGTTTATTTCGATCGGCGTGGCATGTTTTGTTGTCTTCTACTTCCTGCCGCCTCTGACGCCGGCCGTTGACCCGGCGGGCGAGGTGTTTCCGCTCAGCAGGGAAGGCCAACTCGCCATTGGGTTGTTCATGTTGGCCGGCCTCTGGTGGGTCTTCGAGGTCATCCCTATCGGCGCGACCAGTATCGCCATCGGATTGATTCAGGCCATGTTCTTAATCCGGCCTGCGAGTGTAGCCTTTAAGGATTTCTTCGACCCCTCGGTGATGTTCATTCTCGGTTCGTTGATGCTGGGCCTGGCCTTCACCAAGGCCGGATTGACCAAACGCATGGCCTTCAAGATGCTGACCATCGTCGGTGAAAACACACGGATGATCCTGCTGGGGAGCTTCGTGGTCACCGCCCTGCTGGCCCACGTTATGGCGCACACGGCGGCCGCGGCGACCGTGTACCCGCTGCTGATGGTCATCCTGGCCCTCTACCAGCCCGGCAAGGAGGAAGTACCCTCCCGCTTCGGCAAGGGGCTGTTCATCGGGATGGCCTATACCGCCGGTGCCGGGAGTATCGTCACCCTGCTGGGGTCGGCCCGGGCGCCGGTGGCCGTCGGGTTTTTCCAGGAGTTTACCGGTGAAGTGGTAACCTTTACGCAGATCACCTGGGCCATGTGGCCGATGGGCTGGCTGCTGGTGTTCGGCATCTGGGCGGCGATCGCGTTCGTTTTCTTCAGACCCGAACAGGCCACGATCCCCGGGCTGCGGGAAAAGGCCCGGCAGATGCATAAGGAACTCGGGCCGGTCACCAAGCGGGAAATCTTTGTGGCGGTTGTCGCCGTAATCATTATTCTGACGCTGGCCTTGCAGAATGTCATCCCGGCTCTTGAAAACATGAACCGCAGCGTACCCATGGTGGCCGGCGGCGTGTTGTTCTTCCTGGTCCGGCTGTTTACGGTGGAGGACTTGGAGAAACGCATCCCGTGGAACATTATCCTCCTGTTCGGAGGGGCCATGAGCATCGGCTTTTGCCTGTGGCAGACCGGAGCCGCCCAGTGGATTGCCGTCCACTGGCTGTCCATGTTCCAGGACGCGCATTGGCTGGTATTTGTGGTCGCCATCGCCTTTTTGCTGATCTGTCTGACCAACTTCATTATGAACGTGGCGGCCATGGCGATCACGCTGCCGGTGGCGCT
>JACUUW010000260.1 GCA_014859075.1 Desulforudis sp. | reverse complement strand
ACCAACTGCAGGTGTATCCCGGCACCCTGCTCGCCCGCATTCTCGGAGAACGAGGCCTGCGCGTGAACAGTTTTCACCACCAGTCGGTCCGGCGTCTGGCCCCCGGCCTCTCCGTGTCCGCGGTGGCCGGGGACGGCATCGTTGAGGCCGTGGAAGGTGCCGGTCCGACGTTTGTCCTTGGGGTCCAGTTTCATCCGGAGAGTATGTGGGAACGTTATCCGGTCTTCCTGCAGCTGTTTGCCGCGCTGGTTGCGGCCGCCCACCGGGACCGGGCGGTCGTCCGGACCCCTGACAAGGAAATTCCCGCACCGACATAGAAATAGCCGTAATGCAATCCGTACTTACTTACCCGCAGAGGTGAATCCAGGCATGCCGGTCATCAAAAACGCCCCCGTCCCGACCATGGCCGGGCCGGAGTATCCCGGAGGGACGGTGCTTATTGAAGACGGTGTAATCCGGGAAGTAGCGCCGAAGTCCGGCCGTCCGGACCCGTGGAAGAGATCGACGCCGCCGGCAAGCTGGAACCGCCGGGCTCATCGACCCCCACCGCCACGTCGGAATCATCGATGCTTTTCCGGGAGTGGAAATAAAAGTGGGAATAAGTTATCATTGAAGCGTGCCGGTCCGGATCGGTCCGGCACGGCATAATCTAGGGTTACTTAGCACGGTAATCGAAGAAATGGGGATGGAAAGTGCGGATTGCGATCTTCAGCGACAGCTGGTTTCCCTACGTGAGCGGGGTCGTTAATTCGATTGACACCTTCCGTGATGAACTTGGCAAGCAAGGCCACGAAGTTTTCATTTTTGCACCCTCCTATAGGGATCAGGAACCGGAGGCGGGGGTGTTTCGTTTTCCGGCCCTGCCGGCGCCGACCAACAGCGGTTTCGCCCTGGCCTTGCCCTTCGCGCCGCGGGTCGGACGGCTGTTACGCGAACTTGCCGTTGACATAGTACACTGTCATTCGCCGTTTCTGTTGGGGGGCGTGGGCGCGCGCTGGGCCCGGCATCTCCGGATTCCGCTGGTTTTCACCCACCACACCCTTTACGACCTGTACACTCACTACGTTCCGCTGTTTCCCGGGTTGGCGAAGCGGGCGGTGCTCGGGTTCGCCCGGCGTTTCTGTAACGGGTGCGACCTGGTGATCACCCCCACCCGGGTGGTGGCCGAACGCTTGGATAGATTGGGAGTGACGGCGCCGTTGCGGGCCATTCCCACCGGAGTGAAGTTGCACGAATTCCAGGGAACCGACCCCAAATGGCTGCGTACCCGGCTCGGCATTCCGGACTCGGAAAAAATTATCTTGTGCGTGGCCCGGTTGGGCCGCGAGAAAAACCTGGAGCTTGTGCTCCGGAGTTTCAGCCTGATTCAACGAAAAGTGCCTGATTCACACCTGGTGCTGGTGGGCTTGGGTCCCTTACGGGACGAGCTGGCCCGGCAGGCCGCCGAATCGGGCCTGGGGAACCGGGTTCATTTCCTGGATCGGGTCCTGACCCGGCAGGAAATCGCCAACTGTTACGCCGGCGCCGACCTGTTCCTGTTTGCCTCGGTGACCGAGACGCAGGGCATGATCGTCAATGAAGCCCAGGCCGCCGGACTCCCGGTGGTGGCGGTGAGAGCCTTCGGGGTGGCCGAAATGGTGGACGAGGGCGAGGACGGATTCCTTACCGAACCCGAGGCCGAGTCTTTGGCTGGGGCCGCCGTGTCGGTACTGACTGACGGCGAACTTCGGGCCCGTCTGCAGGAGGGTGCCCGGCGCGCCGCCTTGTGCATTTCATCCGAGGCCGTGGCCCGGGAGCTGGCTTTGACTTATCGGGAACTGGTGGATGGTAAGTTGGTGGTGCCTGCACGCGGTGTCACCGCCGAAGTCGACTAATCGAGGCATGCCAAAGCAGGATTTTTGACGGCGGGCGGGAAAGTAGCGTGGAACGGCCGACTACGTCAGATACGTGCCGGTAGACATTCTTACCCATAGGGGTGCCCGGAAACGGGCTGAGAAAAGCGTGTGTACGCTTTACCCTCGGAACCTGACCTGGTTAATGCCAGCGGAGGGAATGGGTTTTTCGGGCAGTACTCCCCGTCCCCTAAACCCCGCGCGGGGTTTTTCCGT
>JACUUW010000038.1 GCA_014859075.1 Desulforudis sp. | reverse complement strand
AAGCTTGCGTATTCCGGTGAAAGCGGACGTTCCGGAGTTTCCGGACGGGGGTCGGTAGGGTCGAGAGCAGGCGCGGTGCAGTATTAGACCTTGTGAGGCCAGGCAGTTTCTCCCCTTTCGGGTGAGTGTCCCCCTCAAGCGGGTCATCTAAGCAAATCTTGCATACTCCCCATAGGTGTATCGGCCACTTCGCGTAACCTCCTTGGCCCGCTCCAGCATTTTGTCTACCTCATTGAGATAGAGGTTTGCTAAAAGCGGGGAGATCACTCCCCCCTGCGGTACACCCCGTTTGCCACTGGCCTTGAGAATTTGCTTTAGCAGCCGTAACACATCGTCATCATTGACCCGTGCCGCCACTTTCCCATGGCCAAAGCGGCAGTTATGCCCGTCTGCTCCGGGGCCGACACATGATAAGCATCACAGGTGCAGCCGTAATCGCCTATTTCGGCATAGATTTCCGCCCCCCGCCGCCGGGCGTGCTCCAAAGTCTCCAGTACCAGGACGACCGCCCCTTCCCCAATTACGAACCCATCTCTTTCCCGGTCAAACGGGCGGCTGGCCCGCTCCGGCGCGTGGTTACGGGTGGAAAGTGCTCTCATCGCGCCGAAGCCGCTGATGGAATAGGAGGTTATCGGCGCCTCGCTCCCGCCGGTGACAGCGACATCGGCCTGCCCTCTTTGTAACAGTTTAAAAGACTCTCCGATGGCGTTATTGGCGGAAGCGCAGGCGCTGACAGTGGTGTAGTTGGGACCGCGCAAGCCGAAGGTCAGGGCGATCTGGCCGGCGGCCATATTGGGGATTACCATGGGAATCAGAAAGGGACTCGACCAGGTATCCTTTTGCTGTTCAAGATTTGTCAGGCCGCCTATGCCTGATCCCATTACCACCGCCACCCGGTCCCTGTCGGTTCTGTCCAGGTTGAGCAGGGCATCATCCAGGGCCATCCTGGCTGACGCCACGGCAAATTGGGCAAACAGGTCCATGCGCCGCGCCGCCTTGGGAGCTATGAAGTCCTTTGGATAAAAATCTTTAACTTCCGCCGCGATACGTGTGTAAAAACGGGTGGCGTCAAACCTGGTTATCGGGCCCGCGCCGGATACCCCCCCCAACCAAATTGGACCAGAATTTTTCCAGTCCCGTCCCCAATGGTGATACCACGCCGAGACCCGTGACAACAACCGGCTCAGGCATGTTTTCACTCCACTGTCAAGACAGGCTATTTCTAAACCCCTGGTATTACTAGGTTTCATTCTGGATTATTCTGAATTTCGGTTTATTAAGTAATGCGGTGATCGAGATGCTGCTGATTGACTACGCCTTTGAACTATTGCGCGAGGCCGGAATCAGGCTGCCGCGTCCGGTGGGCCAGGCGGTGTCCATCGTCGGCGCCCTAGTCGTGGGTCGGGCTGCGATCCAGGCCGGGCTGATTTCACCCCTGGGCGTTATTGTCGTGGCCCTTACCGGGATCGCCTCCTTTGTTGTGCCGATATTTTCCATGGCCTTTGCACAATCCCAGCAATTTTGTTTTTGGCTTTATAGGAGCACCATGCTCCCGGCGCACGGGAGGCATAAACTAGGATGTCTGGCTGGATTATGAGCGTTTCTTTACACCGTTTCATGATAAGTACCACCAGCGATTGGGACGGCCTTCCGTACCGGCGGAAACCTACTTGCGTATGACGGCGCTTATGCACCAGTACGGACTTAGCGACCGCAGGTTTGTGCCCAGGTAAAGAACCGGCTCAGTTGGCGCCGGTTCTGACGGATTCCCTTGAATAAGTCGGTGCCCCATTCCAGCAGTCAATGATCCGGCAGCGGCTGGACGCCGACGGGAGCGACCATATGGCCGAGTTGAACGAGCACCTGGTCCGTAAGGCAAAGGTAATCGGCAAACTGCTTTTTTTCAGCAGAATCTAGCGAGTAATGTCTATGATTAGATGGCCATTGTAGCAGGACTTTACCCTTCTTTCCAGAAATCCTTTTATTATGGAACCCAAGAACATCCTTTGGCAGCTTCGCCTGGAACGGTCGGCAAAGGAAGGACGGCATATCACACAGCGAGAGTTTGCCGAGTGGCTAGGTGTGCCTCCCTACAACTACCGTCACTGGGAGATAAACCGCCGGCAACCGTCCAGTATTAAACACATTCGGTCCATCTGCGTGAGGTTGGGGATGGGAGTGGAGGAGATCTGGCCGCCCGATCAGGATCCTCAGTTCACACCGGATACTTAACGCATAACCGCCCCATATGCCCCTGTTCCAATAACCAGCATTTCCGGGCGGGCAATCACGGCCTCCCAACCGCCGCGACACTGTGGCCGTCCTGGCGCCACCAACTTGCGATGATGCACTCCGGGAGAATGATCACGTCCGAGGTGTACTTTTCCCCGTCTATGACGATCTGACCGAAGCGGTAGTCATTGATGATCATTTTTCCGGTGCCCCGCCAACGTCGAATCCCCGTGCCAGGGCCTCTTGAAAAACGGTCAGCTTGGGCTCCCCGTAAAGCACAAAACGGATCCTGCGTACTTCCTTGAGCCCCGGCAACAACTCCCGGATCGTGCGGAAGGTGACGGCGGCCGCCTCCGCCGGCGGGTAACCGAAGGCGCCGGTCGAAGGGCAAGGGCTTTCGCCTCCGCTTCGCGGACCCTTGACCTTTGCCCGACCGCCATGGAAGCCGTAACCAGGCGCGGTTAGGAGAAAAAGGCCATAGCTAATCCTGCCCCTTAGCTTTCGCAGTGGGGATTTTATGCAGCACACTCAGTCCGGTTTAAGCTACCGGCAGGCGCGTACGGACTGAGGATCCAACTGCCGTGGTCGACCTTGCCGCCAATCCCAGTATTGCGCCATATTGAAATAGCAGCGGCCGGTGGACCATTTCTCGTGCTGCTCCATCAACAGGGCCCCCAGGAGCCGTTCGGCCGAAGCCGGGTTGGGGAAAATCCGGATCACGCGCTCCCGGCGGCGGATCTCCGCGTTCAGCCGCTCAAGCCCGTTGGTGGTCCGTAAGAGCTTGCGGTAGGGCTCCGGAAAGGCCAATACGGCCAGGGCATCCTCAAAACCGTTCTCCAGGGTGGCCATGGACCGCGGGGCGCGCTCTTCAGGGAAGACACGGGGACGGTTCTCCTGTCTCAGACTGCGAGTTGGAGTCAGACCTCCAACTTAGCCCACGACTGATGCCGAGTTGTTTTTGAAGTTTTAAGGTCTGACTCCGGTTTATAGAAAACTTTAGTCAACGGCAGGCAATTCACCGCGCAGGAACGAATAGCTCTGGTGTATGCCAGCTACGGAGAGGGCTATGCTATGTTTCCTTCAAAGATAATGTCCGATATAGAAAAGGCGCTTTATCAAACGGTGGTAGAAGACATCTGCCAGGATTTCCAAGCCGTCAATTTGTTGGATATCGGCTGTGGAAATGGAAAGCTGCTGTTTTATATGCAAAGACGGGTTCCAGAAGCCTTTTTGACCGGGATCGATTTGTCCGAAAGATGTATACGGCAGGCTAATCGGTATTTGGTCCGGTATCGGCACTCGGTGGATGACAGTAAGTTAAGATTTATGGTGGGAGACATTGTGTCCCTTCCATTCGAAGACGACAGGTTCGATAAGGTTGTTTCGACCTGTGCCTTGCACCATTTCCCTGATCTTACCCTGAGTTTTGCCGAAATACACCGGGTTCTCAAAACCGGAGGTAAGGCCTTGATGTATGACTTCAGAAAAGAGGCCTCGTATGAAGACGTATGCCAGACAATGAGGGAATGGTCAGCCAATAAGATCAGGTTTCTAAGACCCTGGCTGCTGAGAAAGTGGATGCGGGAATACAGTGACAGCTATGTCCCGGAGAACCTGGTCATAAATCTGGCCCAGTATTCCGGATTCAAATTTCACCGGTTGACAACGTTTTTCCTCAAGCAACGCCCAGTAATGTTCAAGTTGCTGCTGGTAAAGTAGGGAGATATTTCGGGCATGGTATTGTGTTTAGACTTCGGACAAACCGAAATTCAGATAGTAAGCACACTCACAGGAGGTAAGTCTAATGAGAATCTTAGGCATCGTAGGGAGCAAAAGGAAAAACGGCAATACTTCTTGCCTGGTACGCGAGGCCCTCAGCGCGGCCCAAAAACAGGGCGCACAAACAGAATTGGTTTTCCTTGACGATTATTCCTTCCAAGACTGTATGGGCTGTGAAGGCTGCAAGGATACTTTCACGTGCGTGGTTGATGACGGCATGCAAAAGATCTATCCGCTGCTGTTGGAGGCGGATGGGATTATTTTGGGGTCGCCTACCTATTTCTATAATATTTCGGCCGACACAAAAGCTCTTATTGATAGATGCTACTGCTTTGTAGCATTTGTCGAAGATGACCGCTCTTGTTGGCTCAATCTCAATGAAATACTGGGGATTAAATATGCTGCGGTGATCGCGGTCTGCGAACAGCACGACGAAAAAGACATGGGCTTTACCCCCGAAGCAATGTCCAAGCCGTTGGAGGCCCTGGGATACAGGATAGTGGACACGGTCAAAGTCCTGAAACTGTTTAGTGCCGGTGAAGCTTTACAGGATACGCAAGCCCTGGCGCGAGCCGGAAAAGCCGGAGAGAGATTGGTGAAAACAATAAAACTCAGGAAAGACGTCGAAACCAGACTGCAGAGCTGAAGAAGCCCGTTCGCCCCCCAAGTGCCTAATATATAAATCCGTTATAGTTTGTCCGCAACATACGAGAAAAAATGCAGGCATCCCGGGCATCAAGCCATCCCGTTCATTAACGCGGCCCAGTGGGCCGCCGTTAACGGCGCCCGTTTCGGTTGGCCGGTTTTCGCCGCCGTCTATCCAGATCCGCCGGGTGTCATCCCTCAATAAATGAGGTAGGGATTGTAACCTAACAGGTAAGGTGCAGGGCCGCCACTACGCGACGTTTCTCTCTCAGTTGATTGTATTTTTCGCAGGCTTTCGCAGTCGGCAGGGCAATCAGCGCTATCCCTTGGGAAACAAGGAATTCTTCCGTCCCAAGCGGAACACGCACCGCCCCGTATGCCCCTGTTCCAATGACCAGCATTTCCGGGCGGGCAGCCACGACCTCCCGAAGATCGGCCGCCGCGACACTGTGGCCGGTTCTGCGCCACCAGCTTACGATGCGCTCCGGGAGAATGATCACGTCCGAGGTGTACTTTTCCCCGTCTATGACGATCTGACCGAAGCGGTAGTCATTGATGATCATTTTTCCGGTGCCCCGCCAACGTCGAATCCCCGTGCCAGGGCCTCTTGAAAAACGGTCAGCTTGGGCTCCCCGTAAAGCACAAAACGGATCCTGCGTACTTCCTTGAGCCCCGGCAACAACTCCCGGATCGTGCGGAAGGTGACGGCGGCCGCCTCCGCCGGCGGGTAACCGAAGGCGCCGGTCGAAATACCGGGGAAGGCGACTGAATCCACCCAGTATTCCTCAGCCAGCCGTAGGGCATTACGGTAACAGCGGGCCAGGAGTTCGTCCTCCGGCTTGTCCATCCCGTAAACCGGCCCCAGGCAGTGGATCACGTAGCGGTTGGCCAGTTTGTGCGCCCCGGTGATCACCGCTTCTCCCGGCTTGATCGGGGCCAGGGGGCGGCACTCCGCGGCCAACCCCGGACCGGCGGCCCGGTGAAGCGCGCCGGCCACCCCGCCTCCCGGCATCAGCCGGGCGTTGGCGGCGTTGACCACCGCCGTAAAGTCGGGCTGGTCGGCGATGTTTCCTTGCACACATTCAACTCTCACGCCACCGGATACCACGTGCGCCACAGCTTTTTCACCTCCACGGCTGCTTGAATGTATAGACTTTGTTTATTTTCTCCCGTACGTGCCGGATACATCTCATTCCCTTGGGGGAAGCGACCGGTTCGACGATCACCCGGCCCGCCGCCTCCCGCCTCGCGTTACCGCGCCGGACTAAGCCACTGCGCACGCATTGGCTGTTCCGATGCAAAAGAAGTCTACTCACTCCACGTCACCGCAATCCAGAGGTCGGAAATCGCTTTGGCATCGAGAAAGAGCTTCAGCTCGCCCACTGGTTTGGCGGGCAATCCGACATTGGCCAGCTTGCCGACAAGCAAATCGCCCAGGGCTGCATCCTTGACGAGGGAGTCTTTCTCGGCGGTACCATCATTTTTGTCGGCTTTGTCGGCGACGTCCATGCTACCCGGAACTGGAGCCACCGTGCTCCGGGCCAGGATATCCACGCGCGTCACGCTGTTCAGGCGACCTCGACTCCAAAACGGGTAATGCTCCTCCTGTAGATTGAGCGTCAGTTCGAAGCGTTGACCGGGTACCGAGGCCTGGCTCTGGAACTTCGCCCATTCGGTCGGGAACTCGTGTCGTACCGAGAACAGCCGCACCGAGCCGGCGGCTTGCGCTTCGGTGATGAGTTTTTTGACGTGCGCGACGGCCCCGTTTCGCAAAAGTCCGCCGCCTTCGCGGGCGGTGTAGCAGATGTGCAAGATGACGTCGCTGATGCTGTCGTAGTCGAACTGGGCCGGTTCGCCCTTGCTGGGATCGGCCGGGAGTTGCAGTTGCCACTCGCTGATGACGCCGGAGTTCTCGAAGGGCAGATAACGCTCGTCGCGCAGGTTGGTCTCGAACAGGCCGCTGTCGTTCTGAGCGGAACTGGTGACGATGGATTGCAGACTGCCGAAATAGTCGCTGAAGCGGTCGTCCTGGGCGTCTTCGCGGGCATACACCCCATCGCGCAAGACCTGTGTTCTGCGAATGCTGCTTTTCAGCAGCGTCAGGGTGCAGTTGACGCCGGCGTAGGGACCGGTCACGCAGGGGATGCTCACCGCGACGGTCTTGATGCGTCGGAAGTAATGCCCGGGACCGTCCATGTCGAACAGCGCCTCGGGCAGCCGTACCGTGCAGCGGCCGGTGGTGCGCAGTTGGATGAGCGCCAGCGGGTCCACCTGGAGCAGGCTGACGTGCTTGGTCAACTCGTACTCGCGCTGGTTGAGGTCGTGGTAGGCCATCTCCATGCGCTTGACGTCCAGGTAGAGCTTCTCCCCGGCCAGCAGGCCTTCCTTGCCGGCCAGGTAGCCGAACCGGAGATAGCTCAGCTCCGGATCGCCCAGTTCGTGCTGCAAGGCGCGTTCGGCCTTTTTCGCGATGTCGAAGGCGCACTGAAAGCACTGGGAATACAGGCCCTTGACCTCGCGTTTCATCCAGGCGTAGAGTGACTTGTTAGTTTTCTTGCCGGTCTTCTCGGTACCTTCTTCGTTCAGGAACCGCTCGATCTCCTCCGCGTGCTTCATCTGTTGACGGTGGTTTTTCAACTCCAGCTCGGCGATCGCTTCGCGGATCTGGGCGGCGCGTAGTTGCTTGAGGATTTGGGTGATTTCACCGGCGGCCAGGTTGCTTTGGAAAGCCCAGTCTTGTTCGCGGCGGGCATAGGAGCCGATTTTGGATGATTTGTTGGCCTCGAAAATATTGCGACCCGCCGTTATGCTTGACGCGTCCGCCGCCAAAGACAACTGGGTGGACAATGCGCGCCCGCCGAACTGGATGGCCGCACCGACCCCCATCGGTTGCGCTTGGGCACCCAATTCCGGAATAAGACTCAGGAACTTGGCAATTATATTTAGATTGGCCCCTTCTTCCTGTAGCCGTTGCGCGGTCTTCAACCGCAGTAATTCCTGCCGTTCGTGGCTGCTGATAATTTTGCCACCGGACTCGTTGAGATCCTGCGCGATATCCACCTCAATGTCCCGCAGGGATACTTCCGGTTCCTCCATGGAAAACTTCATCTTGTCGAAGCTGTCCTTGTCCAACTCGCCAAGAGCCTGAATCGCATCTTTCGCCGTCTTCTCGATCTCTTCGGTCTTCCCGCCCAGTTGCCGTTCATAGAAAGTGTAGCGCTGCACGGCAAGGGCCAGGGTATGCAGCAAGCCCTCCTTGGACTTGATCGCCTCCTGAAGCTGGCCGTAGCGCACGTGTTCGACCATCTCCATGACCACACGCTCGTGCCTGGCGCGCAGAATGGCCAACGCCTCACCATCTTCCCTCTCCATGGCCGAGAGCAGGTTGTTGCCCAGAGATTTGACTTCCTGGACGATCTCGGCGGCTTTCTGCACCAGCAGTTGGAAGCGGACCAGCGGTAACGGTTGATTCAGGCCGTTGATGATCGCCCCCACGTCCAGCCCGGCCGCGGCCGCACGCGCCAGCATGGCCGGGTCGATCGGCGGCTCGAACAGGGCGAGCTGACGGAAGACGCCCTGGATGTTGAGGCTGTTGCGGATCTTGAACAGGCGGTCGGCCACGGTGTCCCAGTAACTCAACAACTTGTCGTTGCGCGGCACACAGAAATATAGTGCCTTGCCCAGGCTGCGCAACGTCGCCAGCCGGTCGTTGTCGCCCCCATCGTCGGTGGGAAACGGCATCAGGTCGAAAGGCAGATCCGCCTCCATATCACGCATCACGGTGCCGAATCGGCTGAGGTCTTGCCGCAGATTGGCGTAGGTCTGCGGGCGCACGCCGCCTTTCTTGGGCACAGGCTGAGGGCGGGGGCCGAGGATGTTGGCCGCCAGCACGTATAACTGCAATGCCTCGTCGATGGCTTCGCCGGTGTCCTGCCGGAACAGTGAATCACCCCAGGCGATCAGGTTGTCGAGATAGGCCATAACCGTCTTGTACATGTAGGCCTGCTGCCGGTAGCGGGCGATGACGTGGGGGCGGAACGGCGCATCCTTCCAGGCTTCGATGCTGTGGATAGTCTCGTTTCGCAGCGTTTCGTCCGCACCGGTGGCGAGGTTCACCAGTATTTCCTCGATCTTCTTGACATCGGTGTACTGGAAGGGCCGCACCTTCCAAAAGCGTTCCGGCGTGGGCCCGTCGCTGTCGTCGGTGGGATCGAACAGGAAGTGGAACCAGCGCTGCGCCTCGGCAAAACGCTGATTCTTGCTCAAGTGGATCGCCATCGTGAGCGGCACGTGGTAGAACAACTCCCAGTTGTAGGCGGAGTACGCGCCGCCGGTGGTGAAGTCGAGGTCTTTAACCGGGTAGGACTTTTCAACCAACGCCGTGTTGGGTTTGTACGCGGCGTCAAAGAAGTCCGAATACAGTACCGGTTTGAACTTGCCACCGGGCAATGTTTCAAAGGAACCATCCGGTTTTCTGACGTATTCCGTATCCGCGGCCTGCAACTCGGCGGTGCCCTTGCGGAGCAGACGCTGCACCAGCTGCTGCACGTACGGATGCTGGTGCAGGTAGAAGTGATAACTGACCTCACGTTCCTGAATGATCAGGTATTTGGTCAATGTCGTTTCTACGACGAGGCCCGGCTTGAAAGCGACCACCTCATTGTCCAGGAGTCCGTGGAAGTGTTTGGTCTCCATCAGGTAATTCATGCCGATTCCTCCTTATATCAGCGCCCGATGGTTCCGGCGCCGGACCTGCCTGCACCGAAGCCTGCGCGATTCAATTCGTTGAAGTTCTTCTCGAGCGCCGAGTTGAAGCCGGCACCGCCCACGACGTTCAAACCACCGGCAGCTTGAATCAAGCCGCTCTGCTCAAGCGTAATGGCGTCCGCAAGGACAACCGCGCCGCCCGAGGCAAGGCTGCTACCCGGGTTGACGTTCACCGGCAGACCACCCTCCGCAACGGCCTCAGCGACTTCTCCAGTTACTATTCGTAGTCCCGGCTGGCCGGCCGGACCGATCAACACGTTGTCAAACTCCAGCACGGTGCCCGGGTTCACCAGCCAGTCACGGTCCGGTATCGGATTGATGAGCGATCCTCGGTCAATCTCGAAGCCCAACAGCGGGTCTCTCGGATCGTGGAACAGCCATTTCCAGGGCTTATCTGGTATTACAACGATATCTTTCCACCAGTCAGACTCCCGCCAAGCGGGTTCGGGTTGCGGTGTCCACGTGACCCACTCCTGCCATTTCTCGATCGTTTGTTCGGTCACATTGGGTTCGACGAAGAACGTATGTAGGTGGTCCTGATAAAAGATCGGCTTTATGAGCGACGCGATCTCTCCAAGACCACCTTCGATGGCTGCCTTGACCGCCACAGGATCGTCTGCGTCGAGGGATGCAGGATCCGGCATACCAAGGGTGATGTTGTTGTCGCACGGCAGGACGATATGGCCGCCGCCCTGCTGAAGGATGTCCGGGGTTTCGATTTCCACCGTCGGCCCCTTACCGGATTCCGTGGTGATACGTTGCTTAAACTCAACCTTGAGCGCGCCGTTGCCCGAATAGCGGGTGGCGCGCTCCGTACCGGCGCTGTACGGATTGGCAGGTTTGGCTTTATAGCCGGCTTTCACCGCTTGGCTGTTCCGACCGGCCAAGTAGAAACTGTGTTGGAAGCTCTCGGGGCCTTTCAAATGAATAAAGATTCCACCTTCTTGGCCGTCCTGGTCCGGCTCCGAGACGTGAATGAAAACAGCCGCCGGGTTGAAGCTCAGTGGGACTGTAAGCGGCACGCTTAAGGGCAACAAGACCAACTGAGCCGGTGTTACCGGTATTAACTGGAAGGGCGTCATTACGTTGAAGAACTCACTGGATTGACGTGTACCCCACTCGCCTGCCAAGTACTCACTCCAATGAAGCTGCACATCGATCTGTTTCTTATTGCCGGCGGCACTGACATCGCTCATCACATCCGACAAGTACGCTCCGGCCAAGGTCGCGTTCTTTGTTTTCGCGCCGGGCTGCGGATTCTCAACCGGCTTGTCCATGAACGTCACCCAGAACAGATACAGCCGGTCGCGCCACACCACCGGCGCCAAATGATCGCCCTCGATCTCGGCGCTGACCGGCTCCCACGGCGTCCACATCCGGTGGGCGTAGCGGCGGTAGAAGTATTTGTGCGGCCGGCTGTAGGTGCGGCCGAACACGTGCAGGGTGCGCCGGGCGGGATCGGGATTGTCCTCGATGTGCATGGCCACGATGTCCAGCCGCGCCAGCTCATCGAGCTTCTTGAGGTAGTTCAGGAAGGCATCCTCGACCAGGTCGCCGGAAACGTCGCCTTGCAGCAGGGCGCCTTCGAGTTCGGCGAACAGGTGCGTCTTGTCGTCACGGAACTCCGGTTCGAGCCAGTTTTCGGGGAAGAGGAAAATCTTGCGGTTGGCCTCCCACACGCGGTAGCGCTTCATCCATTCCCAATGCTTCGAGTTGATGGTGGCTGGATGGACCTTCGGCTCCAGATTGAGCAGGCTGCGCTGGATGAACAGTTGCACCGACGAGATGGCCAGGCGGAGGCGCGAGGTCTGCACCACCGGCTCCATGCCGGGGTCGATAAGAAAGTACTCGTAAAGCTGCTCCATGCGGGCGAAGCCGCCCTGGTGCATGACGTGTGATACCAGCGCGTCCCGCTGGCGCCGGCGCAGCTTGTCGAAGATCGGCTGAGCCACGCGCTGCCAGGTCTCCGGCTCGAAGCGGGCCTTGATCGCTTCCTTGAGGTCGCGGGCGATCTCGAATCGCTGCTCGGGCGTGGCGGCGGGACTGACGATGTGCGTCCATTCCTGCAGCGAGGCCACCGGCGTGCCGAAGCGCTCGACAAGCTGCAGGGCTTCCCACAGTCGCGCCAAGGGTTTATCGCTTTCGAAGCTGGGAGCGGCGACCAGCGCCTCGGCAGCGGCTTTGACCGTCGCTTCGTCACGGCGTGTCAACTTGGCGATAAGCGTATAGACGTTGCCCAGATCACCCTTACCGTTGGCCTCGAAGATGTCGATGAGGTCGTCCGTACCACCGGCCGGCTCGCGCTTGAGGCGGGCGTACGCCGCCAGCCGCAGGAAGCCCTTGAACAGCGCCCTGGCGCCGGCGGGCGTGTCGTCGCTTCCGGCCCCGGGCAGGTCGCCGAGCTTCAGGCCGCCGAAGTCCCCGGCGTTGAGCAGCACGTAGCGGGCTTCGCGCTCGGTGAACCCGAGGCCCTGCAGCAGCTGGAGCCCCTTGGTCAGCAGGACTAGCGCGCGCGCCGCGGACTCCATGGCGCTCAGCGGGTAGAGCGCGAGGCGGCGCAGCCCGCCCTTCCCCAGCGTCTCGCCCTGCACCAGCAGCCGCGCGTCGCCGCCGTTCAGGTTATGCAGCAGTAGCGTGAAGCGGTAGGGTATGCCGGATTTCAGCTCCAGGTACTCGTCCGCCCCTCCGCCGATTTCACCCCCGTCTGCGGCGGCTTTGCCCTTCAGAAAGAGCGGGTCGGCCAGGTGCTCGAAGTGGAGCTCCGCCTCGGCGTCCTGCTTGTCGAAGACGACGTGGAAGCGGTACGCGCCGGGAATCGGCACCTCCAGGTAGCCGTCGATGCGGGCGCTGTTCGCCGCCGCCGGCCGGATCGGGTCGCCGGCGTCATCCGTCAAACCCGTATCGGCGTCGGGGATGGAGAGGCGCTTCAGCTCCGGGCCGGTGCCGTCGCCCGCCGCGAAGAACGCCGCCGTGACGCCGCGCTCGCCGGTGGCGGCGAAGGCGTCCAGCAGCGCCCCGGGACCGTCGAGCAGCCGCTCGTCGGTAAGCAGGCTCTCGACCAGCGCCGGGTCGCCGGCCGTGTACGCGGTCATCGTTTGGACGATGAACCGGCGGATCAGGCGCTGCCGGAGGAAGGGCAAAAACGCCCGCGCGATACGGTGCCGCCGCTTCTGCAGTTCCGCTTGGTTCTCCAGCTCGATCTCCCGGTTTTTCTTGAGCTTGTCTTCGATGTCCTCCTCCGTGTCGGTCGGTTCGATCTTCTCCGGCGGCTTCAACGGCTGGAACAGTGTCTCAAAGTCTGCCTCGTCCAGGAAACCGGCCTCGT
>JACUUW010000037.1 GCA_014859075.1 Desulforudis sp. | reverse complement strand
CTCCACCGCGGCATCGGCCAGCGCGAGATGGTAATCCCGGCGCACCATGAACAGCGGCTTCCCCGTCGAAGGGATGTACAGGTGGCCGTTCTGGAAGGTGCCCGTAAAATAGATCACGTCCGCACTCTGAACCAGCAGTGCCCCGTCCAGGCCGCCGGCACGCATTACCTCCTGAAACCGCGCCCAACGGCGGGCGTACTCGTCCGGCGGGCGTTCGATTCCCAAGGTCATCGGTACACCTCCCCTGAGTCAAGACAGGAATATATTGCACTATCCTAAACCTTCGCAACTCTCATTGTCAACAAAAAGAACGGCCACCATGTGGTGACCATCCCCTGTGTTCTATATGCGGTCGGCGGGTTTCAGGCGATCCGGATGCCCCTGCGATCCGCCATTTTTTCGATGGCCTCCCGATACAGCTGCAGGTATTCCACCGCCGAGCGCGCCCAGGAAAAGTCCATCTCCATGGCGTTGCGAACCAACCGGCTCCAGACTTCCCGGTCGTCACGGTATAGTTTCAGAGCCCGGGCGATGGCGCTGTACAGCGCGCGCCCGTCGTACTCCCGGAAACGGAAGCCGTTGCCGTTCCCGGTCGCCGGGTCGTACTCGTTCACCGTGTCGGCCAGGCCGCCGGTTTCCCGGACAATCGGAATAGTGCCGTAACGCAGACTGATAAGCTGTCCCAGCCCGCACGGTTCAAACCGCGAAGGCATCAGAAACATATCCGAACCGCCGTAGATGCGTTGCGCCAGCACGGCGTTAAACCCGATGTGGACCCCGATCTTCTGGGGGTATCGCTCCTTCATTTCCCGGAACATGTTTTCGTAGTGCTTGTCCCCGGAACCCAGGACGACCACCTGAAGGTCGAGACGCATGAGCTCATCTATGATTTCGGCGATCAAGTCCAGACCCTTCTGGTCGACCAGGCGGCTGATCAAGCCCAAGACCGGGACGTCCCGGACCGGCAGATTCATCTCCCGCTGGAGGGCGTACTTGTTTTCCTTTTTGTGCTCGGCGCCGGCGGCGTCGTAGTTGCGGTGCAGCCGGGGGTCGGTCTTGGGATCAAACTCGTGATAGTTGATACCGTTGATGATCCCGTACAGTTCGTCGGACCGCTGCCGGAGCACTCCTTCCATTCGCTGTCCGTACTCGGGTGTTTGAATCTCGCGGGCATACGCCCGGCTCACCGTGTTGAGAACGTCGGCGTATTTGATCCCGGCCTTCATGAAACTTACCGTGCCGTAGAATTCAAGTTCCTCGGGCCGGTAATACTCGGAGCCGAGGCCCAAGACGCGCAACACCTCCTTCGGGAAGTTCCCCTGGTACTGCAGGTTGTGGATGGTATACACGGTGGCCGTCCGGCTGTAGAACGGGTCTCCGGCGTATTGGGTCTTCAAGAGCAGCGGAATCGGTCCGGTCTGCCAATCGTTGCAGTGAATCACGTCCGGCTGCCAGTTGAGCCGCGGCAGCAGTTCCAGGACGGCCTTGCAGAAGAACCCGAACCGTTCGGCTTCGTCGTCGAAAACGTAGATTCCGTCACGGTAGTAGTAGTGGTAGTTGTCGATCATGTAGACCGGGATGGTCTGTTGCGCACCCTGAAAATAGGCCTCGATTTCGCGCTGACGAATGATGGCCTCATGGTTGCGGTCGGCGAACCAGACCGGAAAGTCCATCAGGTATCCGGCTTCCTCGATCAACTTGTAGCGGGGCATGACCACACGCACATCGTTGTGGGGCAAGCCGTGGTCAACCACGGTAGCAAGGGCCTTGGGCAGTGAACCGGCTACATCGGCCAGCCCCCCGGTTTTGGCGAAGGGGACCACCTCCGAAGATACAAATAGAATCTTCAACGGACGGTCAAACATACCGTAGTACCTCCTCTTTGAATGTAGTCGGTATCTGGTGCGGAGCCGGGACGGCTGTTTCCCGCAACGCCTCGGCCGCCAGTTCCGGAGGGGTCGGGTTGATGAAGTAACCGGTGCCCAGTTCATAACCGGCCAAGATGGTCAGCCGGGGCAGAATTTCAAAATGCCAATGGTAAAAGATTTCCCCGCCCACGTTGATCGGCGCGGTGTGCAAAACCATGTTGTACGGCGGTTGGCAGACGGTGCCGTCGAGTTTGCCCAACGCCCCACGGAGTATCGGGGCCAACTCCCGGACGTCTTCCTCCCCGATTTGACCGAAGTCGGGCTGGTGGTGCTTGGGCACAATCCACATTTCGAACGGAAACCGGGCGGCATATGGACTCAAACACACAAAACGATCATTCTCCATAACCACCCGTTCCTGTCGGGCGATTTCCTGCTGCACCATGTCGCAAAAAACGCAGGTGCCCCGGTTCCGGCGATATTCGTGAAAACCAGCCAACTCCTGGGAAACGTCCACCGGAACCATCGGTATACCGACCAACTGGGAGTGTGTGTGCTCCAAGGAGGCCCCGCCGGTCCGGCCCTTGTTCTTAAAGATCTGGATGTATTTAAGTCTCGTGTCGGCGCGCAGGTCAAGTGAACGGGCGCGCCAAGCCCACAGCACTTCCTCGACTTGGTAATCAGTCTGGTTAATCAGGTCGGGCTCGTGGTCGGTTGACTCCACGATGACTTCGTGCACGCCGATTCCGTTCATGGCCTCGTACACACCGTCGCGCCAGGAGTAATACCGTTCATCGGCGCGTACGGCGGGAAACTTGTTGGGAACCACGCGAACCCACCAACCGGGTCGGTTGGCCGGTGATTCAGCCTCGCGGAAAGCCAGGATTTCGGGGGGCGTTTTGTCTTCATTGCCTACGCATAAGGGACAGTTCCCGGGGTGAAGTTCGTCGGGGGGGCAGCGGAAATCGACAGGTCGCTTCGCCCTTTCGGTGGCGATTATCACCCACCGATCCACTACCGGATCCTTTCGCCATTCCGGCATGTATGGGCCTCCTTTCACGGACGCGGTCACTGAGACTTACTTATTCTACATAATGGTTTACGACATCCGTTTTTTTTATGCCGCGTGAAAGGGAAAAAGTCAGCTAAGATCGAAATTGGGAAGTAAAGAAAAATTTCTCGAAGAAGGGAACAACAATGAGTGAAGTACAGATCAAAGGTACCCGGCACGGATTGGTGATCTACCTGCCCACCACCGGAGACTTTGATGAACTGAAAGACATTTTGTGTCAGAAAATGGAGTCGGCCAAAGGTTTTTTCCAGGGGGCGCGATTCATTTTGCGCCGCGAAAAGGCATCTTTGCCGATCCACCAGCAGCAGGAACTGGAACTGCTCTTGACCGGTTACGGCCTGGTGCCGGCGCCCGCGCCCGACGTCGCCCCGCCCTGCCGGCCGTCCCGGCCCAAGAGCCCCCCGACCGGTGACCGCACCCACATCCTTTGGAAGGGCTTGCGCTCCGGCCAGGAGGTACGCAACGACCTGGGTCATCTGGTGATCATGGGGGATATCCACTCAGGTGCCTTGGTGGAAGCCGGTGGGCACGTGTTGGTCTTGGGCGACTGCGCGGGTACCGTCCGGGCCGGCATTCACGGAAACCGGCAGGCAAAGGTCGTAAGCCTGGATTTCAGGGGTGCGGTCGTTTCCATCGCCGGGATCCATCTGCTCACCAGTGAACCCGGTTCCGGTCCCGAGCCGGGTCCACACCAGGCGGCACTCCGGGACGGAAAAATCGTCTTCTCCCCGGTTCCGGCGGGTAAGGCGGCGGAGTGAGAATAAACAGCGGGAAACAAACAAAATCATGGTGCACAGTGACCAAGGTCGGCTAACCGTTACGACCGGTCTTTATCTTCCGCGGCCACCGAGAGCAGCCCGACCAGTGACTTGCCGTCGCAGATCACCCCCTCCGCAATCAACTCCAACGTGCGTTCAAAGGGCAGGACCTCCACCACGATGAACTCGTCCTCGTCCGTGGCCGCCGGTCCTTTTTCGAGTCCCCGGGCCAGGAAGACGTGCATCTTCTCACTGGTGAACCCGGGCGTGGAATAAAACGTCCGTAGTAGGCGCCAGTCCCGGGCGGCGTACCCGGTCTCCTCCAAAAGCTCCCGCCGCGCGGTTTCCAGCGGGTCCTCGCCCGCCTCCAGTTTGCCCGCCGGGATTTCCAGCAACTCCGCGCCGACCGGGTAACGGTACTGGCGCACCAGGACCACCCGGCCGTCGTCGTGCAGGGCCACTACGGCCACGGCGCCCGCGTACTCCACCACTTCACGGGTGCCGGTCCGCCCATCGGGCAGGCTCACCGTGTCCACCCGCAGCTTCAGGATTTTCCCTTCGAAAACGTACTTGGAGGCCAGTCGTTTCTCACGCAGTTCCATGCTCCACACACTCCCGTTTCCTAACTGGTATAAAATACCCACTTTCGCCGCCAAACAACCGTTTACCTGCCGGCTCCAGTCGGAGACCGCCGGGTGTGGTCCCCTGGACATTTTCCAGGCCGGCGTTTCACGCCGCTTGATACTTCACCCGTCGCCGGTATAGAAAGCCATCCGGTAGAAACAATAGAAAGGGGAAAGGAAAAGGATCAACAAACCAAAAGGAGGTCGGACAGATGGGCATGAGACGCTGGGATCCCCCCGAACTGCAAACCCTGCGGGAGCAGATGAACCGGATGTGGGATTCCTTACGGTCCGGTTTGCGCGAGACGACCGCCGGGCCGCGGATCGAACTGCACCAAACCGAGGACGAGGTGGTGGCGCTGGCCGAGTTGCCGGGCGTGCCCTCCCGGGAGGACATCGAAGTGCACGTCACCAAGGACAGCCTCTCCATCCGCGGCGAAATCCGCCGGGTGCACGAAATCCAGGAGGAGGACCTGATCCACAACGAACGGTTTTACGGGCGCTTTTCGCGCATCCTGCCGCTCCCGGTGGAGGTCAAGCCGGAGGAGGCGACCGGGCGGTTTGAAAACGGGCTGCTGGAGGTGCGTATCCCGAAGACAGAGGCGGGCCGGACGCGGAAAACCCACCGGGTGGACATCAACTGAGTGGAACTCAACTCCGGCCGCGGCAACATCAGGCACCAGTTACAGGTGAAACCGACCCTGGCGGCTCTGACCGCAGTAGTGTGTGAACCCCAGGAAGTCGAAGGTGCCGGACTCCGGGCCTTACTTATCTGAAGTTGCGCTGATACCCATGGCAGTCAGCCGGTCGGTGATCACCCGGACGTGGAGCCGCCCCCGCAGGATGATTTCGCCGTCGACCGCTACGGCTGGCAGCGGCAAAGCCCGCCGCCTGAGTACCTCGTCCTCCAGGGCGGTATGCTGGCGGTAGATCACCGATACTCGCGCCCCGTATCTGCTCAGGAGAAAGCCCTGCAGGATTTTGAACTGGGCGTCCAGGGACAGCACGCCCCCGCCTTCCGGCCCTCAGCAAGGCGCCTCTCCGGCCGGGTGTTCACCAATGACGAGCACTTCGACGGACAACTCTGCCACCCTCTTCCAGAGTGCCTGGCACTAACTTATTGCTAACGTATTGACTTATTGACGGCCATAGTACGAGGGGAAAGCCCCAAGTACATAATAATAAGTTAATAAGTTACTGCCTGGCACCGTTTAAGCCGTTTAAGCTATTCAGCGGCGTCATCCAGATGTCTGCTTATACCCTTCTTGGTCAAACGGTCAACAATCTCAAAGATGTGGATCCGCCCGTGCAGGACTACCTCACCGTCAATGACCACAACCGGCAGTGGGAAGGTCCGGCGGAGCGGATCGTCCTCGTCCAGGTTGGACTGCTGCCGGTACACCACGGAAACCTGTTCCCGGTACAGGTTTTCCGTTACGCCCTTCAAGATTTTGAGCTGGGCGTCCAGGGGCAACACGGCCTCACCATCGTCCGGCGGTGAAAAGGACGCCCCTCCCTCCGCCGGGTATTCACCTACAACCAACACTTCCACTGGCAACTTTGCACCTTCTTCCCGGGTGCCGGGCACTATTCTACTGCCAATAAGTTAATAAGTTAGTGCCTGGCACCGTTGCTACTCCGTTGCTACTCCATTGCTACTCGGTAAGTACCGGATGGGCACTCCGCCGGACGTAATGGGTGTGTAGCAGTCGATGAGACTTTTCGCCGAGCGGCCGGCCCAGAAAGTCCGCATACAGCCGAATGACCGCCGGGTTTTCGTGGGACTTACGAAGCTTCATGTTCTTGTCCACCCGGTAAATTCCTTCAATGCGCCGCCGCCGGTCCTCGCTGTCGGTGCCGATGGGCTGGCCGCCCCCGCCGATACAGCCGCCCGGGCAGCACATCACCTCAATAAAATGGTACTCACTCAGTTCTCCGGCCTTCAGTTTCTCCATCAGCGTCCGGGCGTGCCTCAGTCCGTGCGCCACCAGAACCTTCACGGGCGTACCCTCGAAATCGATGACCGCCTGCTTGATTCCTTCCAGGCCCCGGACCTCTTTGATGTCAACCTTGGGCAGCGGCTTGCCGGTGGCCACCTCGTAGGCCGTGCGGAGCGCCGCCTCCATCACGCCGCCGGTCGCACCGAAGATGGCGCCGGCGCCGGTGGAAATACCCAGCGGTGCGTCGTATTCCTCGTCGGGCAGGCGGGTCAGATCGATCCCGGCCTCTTTGAGCATCCGGACCAGTTCCCGCGTAGTCAGCACCACGTCCACGTCCCGGTGGCCGCTGGATTGCATTTCCGGCCGCCCGGCCTCGAACTTCTTGGCCGTGCAAGGCATGACCGAGACCACGACAATGTCCGCCGGGTCGACCCCGGCCTCTTCGGCGTAGTAGGTTTTGGCCAGCGCCCCGAACATCTGCTGTGGAGACTTGGAGGTCGAGAGGTGGGGCAGGAGATCCTGGTAGAAATGCTCAATGAACTTAACCCACCCCGGGCTGCAAGACGTTATCTGCGGCAGCACCCCGCCGTTTTTCATACGGTTGAGCAATTCGTTGCTTTCCTCGACAATGGTCAGATCGGCCGTGAAGTCGGTGTCAAACACCCGGTCGAAACCGAGCCGCCGCAAGGCCGCCACCATCTTGCCGGTCACCGGGGTACCCGGGGGCATCCCGAACGCCTCACCCAACGTGACCCGGGTTGCCGGCGCGGTCTGCACCACTACGTGCTTGGCGGGGTCGGCCAACGCCGCCCAGACCGAGGCCGTTTCGTCGCGCTCATAGATGGCGCCCACCGGGCAGACCAGCAAACACTGCCCGCAATTGACACAAACCGATTCGGCCAGAGGCAGGTTGTACGGGGGAGCAATGACTGTACTGAAACCGCGCAACTGGGGGCCGACGGCTTCCACACCCTGCACTCCGGCGCAGACCGACACGCACCGGCGGCAGTAAATGCACTTTTGTGGTTCCCGGATAACGGCCGAACCGGAATCGTCCTTCGGGTGGAGCCTCCGGGACATCCGTTGAAAGCGCACCTCCCGCACGCCCAGCGTGTCCGCGGCGGCCTGCAGTTCGCAGTGGCCGTTCCGGATGCAGATCAAGCACTCGTTCGGGTGGTCCGAAAGAATCAGCTCCAGAATCATCTTCCGGGCGGCCCGGACACCGGGGGTGGCGGTCCGCACGACCATACCCTCGGATACCGGCAGGGTACAGGATGCAGGGTACGACCGGGCGCCCTCGACCTCCACGATACACATGCGGCAGGCTCCGACCTGATTCAGTTCCCGGAGGTGGCACAGGGTCGGGATGCTGATGCCCAGGCTCCGGGCGGCCTCCAACACGGTGGTCTCCTGTTCCACTTCCACGGGGTTATTGTCTATGGTCAGCTTGACAGTGGCCATTGAGACTCCCTCCCTTTACTTCCGTGCCTGCGCCGGCTTGATCCGCATCGGGCAGGCGCCGGTGGGACATTTCTTTTCCAGCGCGTGCAGGTCGTACTCGTGCCGGTAATTCGCGGTCGTGCTCAGTACCGGGTTCGGCCCGGTCTGGCCTAGACCGCAGAGGGCGGAGTTCTTGATCACGTGCGCCAGTTCAATCAACAGATCAACATCGCCTTTCTGGGCGCGGCCCTGGCTGAGCCGGGTCAGGATTTCATACATCCGCCTGGTGCCGATCCGGCAGGGGGTACACTTGCCGCAAGACTCGTCCTGGACAAACTCCAGGAAAAACCGGGCCAGGTCAACCATGCACGTGTCCTCGTCCACGACGATCATCCCGCCTGAGCCCATGATCGAGCCCAGCGCGGCCAGCGCCTCGTAATCGATGGGCGTGTCGATCTGTTCCGCCGGGATGGCGCCTCCGGACGGACCGCCGGTCTGCACGGCCTTCAGCTTTTTGCCGTCCTTCACCCCTCCGCCGATATCACAAACCACCTCGCGCAGGGTGGTGCCCAGGGGAACCTCCACCAATCCGGTGTTGATTACCTTTCCGGCCAGGGCGAACACCTTGGTCCCCTTGCTTTTTTCGGTGCCGATGGCCGCGTACCAATCCCCACCGTTTGTGATAATGGGCGGGATGTTCGCCCAGGTCTCCACGTTGTTGATGACCGTGGGCTTATCAAACAAGCCGCACTGTGCCGGGAAAGGCGGGCGCGGGCGCGGTTCCCCGCGCTTACCCGCAATGGAGTTCAAGAGCGCGGTCTCTTCACCACACACAAATGCACCGGCGCCCACGCGGATTTCCACGTCAAAGTCGAAACCAAGGTCCAAAATGTTCCGGCCCAATAACCCTCCGGCCCGGGCCTGGTCAATGGCGGCCTGAAAGTTCTCAATGGCCAACGGGTACTCGGCCCGGATATAGGCGTAGCCCTTGGCGGCATCCACGGCATAGCCGCAGATGGCCATCCCCTCCAATACCGAGTGCGGGTCACCCTCAAGCACACTCCGGTCCATGAAGGCGCCCGGATCCCCCTCGTCACCGTTGCAGACCACGTACTTGGGATTCCCCGGGGCCCGCCGGGCGGCGTCCCACTTTACTCCCGTCGGAAAGCCGGCACCGCCGCGCCCGCGCAGCCCGGATTTCCTGACCTCTTCGATCACCGCTTCCGGAGTCATCCCGCCCAAAACACGGGGCAGCGCGGCGTACCCGTCCCGGGCGATATACTCCCCGATGGAAAGCGGGTCAATGAGCCCGCAGTTGCGGAGAACGATCCGCCGCTGCTTTCGGAAAAACGGGATCTCCGGCCAGGTGCGGAGCAACTGTCCGGTCTCCGGGGAGCGGTATAACAGACCCTGGACAACACGCCCCTGTTCCAGGTGTTCGCGTACGATAAATACGGCGTCGTCCGCGGTGACCTTGTGATAAAAGACACCGTCGGGGTAAACGGTGACGATCGGTCCCAGGTTGCACGGTCCCAGGCATCCAGTCTCAATCACCCGCACCTTTTGTTCCAGACCGCGCTTCGTGACTTCGTCAACGAGCGCATTCCTGACCGATTTACAGCCCGAAGACACACAACCGGTGCCGCCACACACCAGGACGTGAAACTCAAAGCCGTCGGTGGGGAGCTGCCCTTCACGGAGCCGCAACGCTTCCCGCGCCGTGTGTCTCAATTTGGTGAGTTCTTCGGTATTCATTCCAGCACCTCCCGGCAAGCCGCTACTGATATTTGTTCAGGATCTCGGGCACTTTGGCGGGGTCAACCCCGGCATAAACGTCCTTGTCCACCATCACCACCGGAGCCAGGGCACAGCACCCGAGACAGCGCACCACGTCCAGGGAAAACCGCCGGTCCGCCGTGGTATCCCCGGCCCTGATTCCCAGTTCACGCTCGAGCGTGGCCCGGACCGCCCCCGTGCCCTTGACGTAACAAGCCGTTCCGTTACACAGGACGATGTTATGCCGGCCCCGCGGGCGGAAGGTAAAAAAAGCGTAGAACGAGGCCGTACTGTAAACCTCGGTCAGGGATAACCCCAGTTTCTCGGATACCTCGACCAACACCGGCTTTGGCAGGTATCCCGCCGTCTGCTGGATGTGAGACAGGACCTGTATTAGACTGGCGGGCTGATTCCGGTGGGTCTGGATGAAACACGTCAAGGATTCCCGATCGTAGTCATCCACAAGCTGTGCCAAGTCGGTTCCTCCCCTCGAGTAATCAAAAACATCCCCGGCAAGGGCCGGCCAAAAAAACACCGCCGAATGGCACACGGAGGGTTCCAGGACCCGGTTCGGCGCCGGCGGGTTTTCAACTGACACAATTTAAATTATAGCGGCACTACCCGGTGAAAGCAAATCGCAAGGCTTCGGCACCTTTTTCAACAGTCTCGTCAATCTGAGCGTCGGTGTGGGCGGTGGACACGAACATCGCTTCGAACTGGGCCGGCGCAATGTACACGCCGCGCTCCAGCATGGCCCTGAAGTACCGGGCGTAGCGCCCGGTATCGGAACGGACCGCGCCCGTGAAGTCGGTCACCGGCCCCGGTTGGAAAAAGGTACAAAGCATTGAACCGACCCGCGTGAAGTACACTTCGCCGCCGGCCTGAACGGTCGCTTGCTGCAGCCCGGCGGCCAGGCGGGCGGACTTGCGCTCCAATTCCTCGTAGGTGCCGGGTTCGGCCAAAGCTTTCAAGGTAGCAATGCCGGCCGCCATCGCCAGGGGGTTCCCGGACAGAGTGCCGGCCTGGTACACCGGTCCGGAAGGCGCCACGAGTTCCATGATTTCCCGGCGGCCGCCGTAGGCGCCGACCGGGAGCCCGCCGCCGATGATCTTCCCCAAACAGGTCAGGTCGGGCCGTACGTTGTAGACCGTCTGGGCGCCGCCGTAGGCCAACCGGAAACCGGTGATCACCTCGTCGAAAATGAGCAGGGCACCGTACCGTGCGGTCAGATCACGCAAACCATCCAGGAATCCCGGCAGGGGCGGGACAACGCCCATGTTCCCCGGCACCGGCTCGACGATCACGGCGGCGATCTCTTCGCCGGTCCGGGCGAAAAGGTCGCGCAGACCTTCCAGATCGTTGAACTCGGCGACGATGGTGTTTCCGACTGTGTCCTGCGGCACCCCGGGGCTGGTGGGTACGCCGAGGGTCAGCGCCCCCGAGCCGGCCTTGACCAGCAGAGCGTCGGCGTGACCGTGGTAGCAGCCCGCAAACTTGACGATTTTCTCCCGCCCGGCGTAGGCCCGCGCCAGGCGGAGCGCGCTCATCGTCGCCTCGGTGCCGGAGTTCACCAACCGGACCACTTCCACCGCAGGCAGGGCCTCCACCAGCAGTCGGGCCAGTTCGGTCTCCAACTCGGTCGGGGCCCCGAAACTGGTGCCCGACTCGGCACACTCCTTCAGCGCCCTGACCAACACCGGGGGGGCGTGCCCCAGGATCAGCGGCCCCCAGGAAGCCACGTAATCAATGTATTCGTTTCCGTCAACGTCAAAGATAAGGGCGCCTTCACCACGCGAAAAAAAAACGGGATTGCCCCCGACCGCCTTGAAGGCGCGTACCGGGCTGTTCACGCCTCCCGCAATGTATTTCTGCGCTTCACTGAACAATCTTTCCGACTTGGAATAATCCCGGCCCATGAAAATATACCCCCTTAGTCTCGGAAGTACTGCATACTGCTCCGTTTCAACTCGGCGGTGCTGAAAAGCAGGATGTATTGCTCAATGCCCAGCGCCTCGCCGATCCGGCGCACCAGTTCGCGGCATTCGGCCTCCGAGTGCCGGTGCACCATCGAGTAAAGATTATACGGCCAACCGGGCACGGTCGCCCGCTGGTAACAGTGGGTGACGTCCGGGTAGGCCGCAATGGCGTTTCCCACCGGCTCAATTTCATCCGGCGGCACCACCCAGGCCACCAGCGCGTTCCCGCCGTAACCGACCCGCTGGTGCCGCAAGGCCGCGCCGAAACGGCGCAGCAGGCCCCGCTCCAGAAAATTCTCGACGGTGTCAAGCAGTTGCCCCTCGGTCACGCCAAGCCGCCGGGCCATCGCCGCGAAAGGCCGGCTTTCCAAGGGCAGATCGCCCTGTATCTCCCGCACCACACGCTTTTCAAACTCACTCAGCATCAGGCACCTCTGAGACGTTAAATTTAACCCTGATCTTGAACAGACGCTCGGCCGGCAAACTCAAAACCGAGTCTATTCCGGTGCGCGCCTTGATTTCCTCCATCACCCGCTCCACCTCGGACTGCGAGGGGGCCAGTATGGTGAACCACATGTTGTACTCGTGCGTGCGCAGGTAGTTGTGGCTCACCTCGGAATAGGCGTTGATCACCGCGGCCACCTCTTCAATCCGGTCCCGGGGCACCTGGAGCGCGCAGAGCGTGCCGGTGTAGCCCAGCTTGCGCGAATCAAAGAAACCGCCGATGCGCCGGATGATCTTGGCTTCCTGGAGCCGGCGGAGCCGCTCCAGCACTTCCCCTTCCCCGATCCCGAGTTCCACCCCGATATCCGCGAAGGGCCGGGATGACAGGGGAATCTGCCGTTGGATGATTTCCAGCAGTCTGCGGTCCGTATTATCTAGCTGCATGCCTCGCCTTCCCCCCGCGGTAAAAGCACCACGGCTCCTCGGCCATGTGGTCGCCGTGGTAGTAATGGGCCCGGGCCCGGCACCCGCCGCAAGTGTCCCGGTAGTCGCAAACGCCGCAGTGGCCCTTGTACTGCCTGGAACGCAGGTCCCGAAAAAGCTCGGACTCCCGCCACAACTCCCCGAACGGCGTGCGTCGCACGTTCCCGACGGCCTTGTCCAGGTAGGCACAGGCCTGCAGATCCCCGACCGGGTTGATCAGGCAGTAGGAGATACCGGCCAGGCAGCCGCGCTGGAAACGGGTCTTGATCCCCAACTGGTCGGCCACCCGGATGAATTGCGGGGCACAGGTCGGCTTCACCTCCAGCCCCACCGACTGCTGCTTTTTCAAAAGTCGGCGCAACAACTGTTCGTACTCCCGGCCGCGGAGGGTGGTGTATTCGATGTCCGCCCCGCGCCCGGTCGGGACCAGGAAAAACACGTGGTGCGCCATGCAGCCCAGTTCGACGGCCAGATCGGTCAATGACTCAACCTCTCTGTAGTTCCAGTCCATG
>JACUUW010000036.1 GCA_014859075.1 Desulforudis sp. | reverse complement strand
ATGGTTGACAGAGGGAGGCGGGGAGTTTGATCTCCACAAACGAGTTTCGGACCGGTCTGACCATTGAACTGGACGGCGACCCGTGCCAGGTTATCGAGTTCATGCACGTAAAGCCGGGCAAAGGCTCACCTTTCGTGCGGGCGAAAATCAAGAACCTGCGCACCGGGAGCATCGCCGAGCGTACCTTCAACGCCGGGGAGAAAATCCCCCGGGCCGTCATGGAACGCCGGGAAATGCAGTACTTGTACAGCGACGGCGGTAACTATTACTTCATGGACACCGAAAACTACGATCAGGTTGGGTTGAGCAGCACCCAGTTGGAAGACGGTGTCAAGTACCTGAAGGAGAACATGAACATCCACGTTGTCTACCACAAGGGCCGGGTACTGGGTGTGGACCTGCCCAACACCGTTGAACTGGTCGTTACCGAAACCACCCCCGGAATCAAGGGCGACACCGCCTCGGGCGGTTCCAAACCGGCTACGCTGGAGACGGGCGTGGTAATCCAGGTGCCGTTCTTCGTGGAGGAAGGTGACGTCATCCAGGTGGACACCCGGAGCGGGGCCTATCTCAAGCGCGTATGAATGTTTAAAACCCCTTTCGCTGAGAGATACTAGGATTGGCAATAAGAAGGGGGTATTTTGCATGGCAAGCCTCAAGGCGCGAATGGCCTACCTGCAGGGTCTGACCGCTGGTCTGGAGATGCCGGCCGATTCCAAGGAGACCAAGCTCTTGACCGGAATCGTCGACATCATGGCCGAGTTTGCGGACGTGGTGGATGATCTCAAGGTGTCCCAGGACAGGTTGGAGGATTACCTGGAAAGCATTGACGAAGACCTTTACGGCCTGGAGAGAGATATCTACCCCGGCGAAGACGACGTCAACGGTGACTACAATCTGGATATGGACGACACCGATCATCTGAACGGGATCACCGTAGTCAACTGTCCCCACTGCGACAGTGAGATTCGGGTGGCTGAGGACAACGGCCACGGTACCGGGCATGGTACCGGACACGATGAGGCCCACTAGTCCAAATCCATAATATTGAGCCTTAAAGCAACGGCGCTCTGTTAGAGGGCCGTTTTTTCATGGTCTACGCGGATCTCCAGGGCATACCTATGTAACCAGGAGGGACAAACCGTGGCGCATACGAGCCAGTTGATTGACGGTACACCAAGCCTTTATCTGCGCAATGAAGTTGTGCGGTTTTTCCCTGGTAACGTACGAATGCTCTTGGGCCGGTTGCCCGCCGCTACCTGGTCGGTGTTGGAGGAGATTCGGCTCCGGGCGACGCGGCCCCTGATTTTGGGTAGCGCCGCCGGAGAAACGATGCTGACCGCCGAGGGGTCGACCACCAGCGATCCGGGGTCGGCGTATCGGGTGAATGAGGAAGACGTGGCCCGGACCGTTGAGTTGGTCACCGGGTCTTCACTTTACGCCGTGGAAGACGAACTTAGGCAGGGGTTTGTGACCGTCTCCGGCGGTCACCGGGTTGGACTTTGCGGCCGGGCGGTGGTGGAAGGGGGCCGGGTCCGCACCCTCAAATACCTCTCCGGAGTGAATTTCCGGGTGAGCCGTGAGGTGCACGGTGCGGCGGACCAGGTGCTGCCGTGGCTTCTCCGCGGTACCCGGGGGATTTATAACACGCTGATTATTTCGCCCCCGCGTTGCGGCAAGACCACCTTGCTGCGGGATTTTGTACGTCAGATCTCTGACGGTGTGCCGCACCTCGGGTGCACCGGGTTGGCCGTCGGGGTGGTCGACGAACGCTCCGAAATTGCCGGTTGTTACCGGGGGATTCCCCAGCGGGACGTGGGGATCAGGACCGACGTACTGGACGGGTGCCCCAAGGCCGAAGGGATGATGATGCTCCTGCGTGCACTCTCGCCGGAGGTGATCGCCACCGACGAGATCGGGCGGCGGGAGGACGTGGAGGCGCTGGAAGAAATGTTGAACGCGGGGGTGAACATTGTGGCCACCGCCCACGCCGCTTCGGTTGAGGAACTGCGCGGCCGGCCGGTGTTGCGCGAACTGTTGGGACGGCAGATTGTCGAGCGTTTTATAATCCTTGAGTACCGACACGGTCCCGGGGTGGTCCGTGCGGTAGTGGACGGGCGCACCTTTCAGGCGGTGGGGGGAACCCCAAGATGCTCAAAGTAGCCGGGGCTATGTTGGTGATCGTGGCGGCCGGCGCCCTCGGACTCACGGTTTCCCAGAACTACGCCCGGCGGCCGCGGGAACTGCGTGCGCTCCAATCAGCTTTGAGCCTGCTGGAGACCGAGATTGTCTATGCCGCCACCCCTTTGACCGAAGCCCTGGAACAGGTTTCCCGGAGGGCTGAACCTTGTGCCTCCGGTCTGTTTGCCAGGGCCCACACCGAGTTGGGTTCCGGCTCCGGAACGACGGCGCAGGAAGCTTGGGAAACGGCGCTGGACAAATACTACCCGGACTCCTGCCTGCGGCCCGAGGACCTTACGGTATTGCAGGGGGTGGGCAAGGTGTTGGGTACCTCGGACCGCCAGGACCAGACCAAACACCTGCGTCTGGCCCACGAGCGTCTTCGCATGTTGAACCTTAAGGCCGAAGACGAGGCCCGGCAAAACGTCAGGCTCTGGCGGTACCTGGGTCTGTTTGCCGGCTTGGCCACCGTGCTGATTCTTGTGTGAGGAGGGAAACCGTGGGGGCAAACATCGATCTCATTTTTAAAATTGCCGGAGTCGGAATTCTTACTGCGGTACTGCACTCCCTGCTGAAACACGCCGGCAAGGAGGACCAAGCGCAACTGGCTACGCTGGCGGGGGTCGCCATCGTCCTGATGTGGGTGATTGACCTCTTGGGGAAACTGTTTGACCAGGTCAAGACGGTATTCAGGCTGTTCTAGGCAGGTGTAGAGCGTGGAAATCACGCAGATTGTCGGGTTTGGCCTGGTTGCGGCCGTGCTTGTCATCATCCTCAGGCAGTACAAGCCCGAGATCGCCCTTCTGGTAAGCGTTGCGGCCGGGATCGCCCTGTTCCTTGCCATACTCGGCAAGATCGGTGCCGTCATTGAGGTTTTACACGATCTTTCCAGGCGGGCCAACGTGAACATGGTGTACCTGGGGGCGATTTTGAAAATCGTGGGTATCGCCTACATCGCCGACTTCGGCGCCCAAGTGTGCCGGGACGCTGGAGAGGGGGCCCTGGCGTCCAAGATTGAACTGGCCGCCAAGATCCTGATATTGGTGTTGGCTATCCCGATCGTCATGGCGGTGCTGGACATCTTGATGAAAATACTTGGTTAGGTGGGAGTCAGGCGTGAAACGGGGTGTGGTTGCCTTTATTCTCTTGTGCCTGGTGCTGTTTCCGGGTGTCTGTTGGGCCGAATCGGCCGAAGAGGTGGGCAACCTGCTGGATGAACTCGACCTGGACCGGTTGGACGACGCCGTACGGGTGCTCAAAGACGAAATTGACCAGGCACTGCCCGGACTGGACTTCCGGAGCCTCGTCACGTCCCTGGCCCGGGGTGATCTGGGCTATCGGCCCGGCGACTTCCTCGCCGCCGTCTGGCGTTACCTGTTCCAGGAGGTCATCGCCAACGCGGCCCTGCTTGGAAAACTCGTGGTGCTCGCCGTGATCTGCGCCGTGCTGCAGAACATCTCCAGCGCGTTCGAAAAATCGACCACGAGCCGCGTGGCGTACACCGCGGTCTACCTGGCCCTGGTCACCATCGCCGTCGGTTCATTCATGATCGCCCTGAACACCGGGCGGGAGATGGTGGAAAACATGGTTATTTTCATGCACGCCATGCTGCCGGTTATGCTGACCCTGCTCTGTGCGGTCGGCGGCTTTGCTTCGGCGGCTCTGATTCACCCGCTGATCGTGGTGGTCATGAACATGGCCGCCAACGTGGTGAAGAACATAGTCCTGCCACTCATCCTGTTCTCGGGGATTCTGGGTATGATCAGTCACCTGGCCACCGGCTTCTCGCTCTCCCGCCTGGCCGACTTCTTGCGGCACGTCGGCCTCGGCATTATGGGGGTGCTGACCACCGTGTTCCTCGGGGTGCTGACCATCCAGGGAGTGGCCGGATCGGTGACCGAGGGTATCGCCTTTCGCACGGCCAAGTACGCGTCCCAGGCCTTCTTACCCATCGTTGGCAAGATGTTCTCCGACGCCATGGAGATGATCGTGGGCTCCTCCCTGCTGATCAAAAACGCGGTCGGCTTGGCCGGGCTGCTGTTAATCTTCCTGATGGCGCTGTTCCCGCTCCTAAAGATCATCGTTATTGTGTTCGTCTACAAACTGGCCGCGGCCTTGGTCCAACCCTTAGGGGAGGCCAGGCTGTCGGACTGCCTGAACACCTTGGGGAACAGCATTATCGCTGTGTTTGCCGTGGTGGCCACCACCGCGCTCCTGTTCTTCTTCGCGTTGGCCTTGATGATCGGGTTGGGCAACCTGACCGTCATGCTTCGATAGGAGGGTGCAACGGTGGAAACGCTGCAAAACCTGGTCCGGGAACTGGTGATCCTGATCATTCTGGCCGTGTTTCTGGAACTGCTTTTGCCGCACGGAGACCTCCGCCGGTACGTGCGTATGGTCCTTGGGCTCCTGATTATCGTGGCCGTACTGCAGGCCGGGGTGAGTTTCTGGAATCGGGACTTGGCCGTCGACCTTTCCTGGGTGTCCCTTGGACCGCCCGACCAAGCGGCGACCGCCGAAATCATTCGGGAGGGGGAACGGTTGTGGCAGATGGGCCAAGCCCGGGCCATGAACGAGTATGAGGAAGGGTTGGCCCGCCAGATCAAAGCCTTGGCCGGACTGAACCCGGATTTGAGAGTTTCCGAGGTCCGGGTCCGTCTGGAAGGCGGTGCCGAGGCGGGCAACCTGGGACGTCTGGAGGAGGTGATTCTCGTTCTGGACGAAGACGGGGCCTGGGGGGGGGAAGAGGTACCGGTGACCGGCCAGCCGATCGCCGCGCCCGACCCGCAGGCGGTGGACCGCCTGCGCGGGCTCGTGGCCGACTTCTACGGCCTGAGCCCGGAACAGGTAACAATTGTTGGTCGTTAGTCGTCGGAAAGCAGTCGTCGGTGTCAGGGGAAAGCAGTTGTTGGTTGTCAGTCGTTAGTCGGACCACCGACGACCGAAACAGGGAGGTGATAAGGTGAAGTTCCTGAATGACTTGTTCGGTGGAGACGGCGGTAGCGGCGGCGCTAAAAAAGGTCAGAAAGTCTTTTTGTTGGCCCTGGCCGTCCTGGGCGTCTTTCTGCTGCTGATCGGACACATCGACTTTGGTGGCGGGGACCCAAACGCTTCGCCGGTTGGGGCTACGTCCCCGCCTATTCAGCAACAGTCCGCTTCGGTGCAGGCGCGGCTGCAGATCCAGGCCGAGGAGGAATACCTGGCCTCCAGGCTGCAGGCCTTGTTGCAGCAGATCTCCGGGGTCGGCGAAGTGGAGGTGAGCGTGCGCCTGGAGGGTTCAACAACCTCCGAATATGCCGTCAACCACAGCACCGGCCGGAAAGTCAGCGATGAGAGCGACCAAGCCGGCACTACCCGGGTGACCACTGACGTCAGCGAAACCGGCCAACTCGTGGTCGTTCGGGGTGACCGCGGCTACGAGATACCCGTAGTCGAACGCGAAGTGGCGCCTCGGGTGGTCGGCGTGCTGGTAGTGGCCGAGGGCGCCCGAAACCCCCAGATCAAGGCTGAGTTGTTCCGGGCGATTCGCATCGCCCTGGGCGTGGAACCACACAAGATCCTGGTATTGCCGAAGAAACTGTAGGGGAACCGGAATACAGAATTCAGAAGTCAGAAGAAAGCGGAAGCAATGAATAGAGTGCGGGAGTCAAAAGATTAAACGTGGTCCTTAAGGACCCAAAAGGAGGGAGAAAGATGCGTTACTGGACCGTGAACCGCAAGGTGTTAAAGATATTGGGGCTATTGGTGCTGGCGGTCTTCCTGGTTTTTGCGTCGATGTACTGGTGGGAAGCCAAACCGTGGGAGCGGACCGGGGTACCGGAGCCCCCGCTTGAAACCCCCGCCGTAAGTTCAGGGGGAGAACCCGACCCCGTACCGGAAGCGGTGCCGCCGGAACCGGGAGAACCGGCCATTCAGGCCCTGCAGGCGCACGAACCGCTGGTGTCGGCCCGAGAAGATTTCTTTGTCGAGTACCGTCTTGAGCGGGACATGTCCCGGGGACGCCAGGTTGAACTGCTCCAGTCGGTAGCCCGGGATGCCGGCACCGGCGAGGCACAAAGGGCTGCCGCCCAGGAGCGGCTGGTGCAGATCACCCGCGACCTCGAACGGGAAATGGGTCTGGAAAACATCCTGCGGGCGAAAGGTTTCCGGGATGCGGTCGTATTCTTCCAGGAGGATTTGGTGACCGTGATTGTACCCCAACCGCTTTCCGAAGAGCAGGCGACCGGGGTCATCAACCTGGTGGCCCGTGGGGCCGGCGCTTCGCCCGAAAACGTCATGGTCATCGGTCATGCGCCTGAGAGTTCGACCTAATTCTGGTTCTTGCCCGTACAAGGCCCTTTATGAGGTTTCAGATGTTTTTTGTATACTTTTTGTCGATCTATTCCCAAAGCACGCCATCGTCCGGTATAATCAAGTCACGTCAGTCCCTTTACTATAGGCTGTACAGAATTGTGTTGTTGGGTTGTTTTCGAAGTGATAACAACCCAACTTCCGTTAGGGGGAATTTGGGCGTGTCACGGGTGCGGATTACGGACACTACCTTGCGGGACGGACACCAGAGCCTTTGGGCCACCCGAATGAAGACCGAGGACATGCTGCCGATTATCGAGAAGGTGGATACGATCGGCTATCACTCCCTGGAGGTCTGGGGCGGCGCCACCTTTGACGTGTGCCTGCGGTACCTTCGGGAAGATCCCTGGGAACGGTTGCGCCTGCTCAAAAGACACGCCAAGAATACCCCGTTGCAGATGCTTCTGCGCGGGCAGTCCCTGGTCGGTTACGCTCATTACCCGGACGACGTGGTCGAGGCCTTTGTCCGTAAAGCGGTGGAGAACGGGATCGACATCATCCGCATCTTCGATGCCCTGAACGACATCCGCAACATGGAGGTGCCCATTCGCGCCGCCCGGGAGGCGGGGGCCCATGTCCAGGCCGCTGTGGTCTACACCCTGAGCCCGGTGCATACCACCGAGCACTACGTTGAAACCGCCCTGAGACTGGCCGAGATGGGGGCCGATTCAATTTGCATCAAGGATATGGCCGGGCTTCTGTCGCCGTCCACCTCCTACGAGTTGGTGTCCCTGTTTAAGCGCGAGCTACAGTTGCCGATACAGCTCCACTGCCACTACATCGGCGGCATGGCGGTCGGCGCCTACCTGAAGGCAGCCGAAGCCGGGGTGGACGTCATCGACACCGCGTCCGTGCCGTTGGCCTTTGGGGCGTCCCAGCCCCCCGCCGAAACGGTTGTCCGGGCGCTGCGTGGCACCCCTTACGACACCAAGCTGCGCATCCGGATGCTGTTTGAAATCGCCGAGTACTTTGAGGAAGTTCGCCGCCGCGAGGGATACGAGCGGGGTGTGACGCGCATACACGACATGCGTGTGTTCGATCACCAGGTACCCGGCGGCATGATCTCGAATCTGGTTTCCCAACTCGAAGAACAGAAGTCGCTGCACCGTCTGGAGGAAGTGCTGGCCGAAATACCGCGGGTGCGGGCCGAGCTCGGCTACCCGCCGCTCGTCACCCCCACGAGCCAGATCGTCGGCACCCAGGCCGTGCTGAATGTACTCACCGGTCAGCGGTACAAGCTGGTGCCCGGTGAGGTCAAGAATTACGTTCAGGGCTTGTACGGTCGGCCGCCAGGCCCGTTGAATCCCGAAATCGTACGCGATATCCTGGGGGATAGCGAGCCGATTACCGTACGGCCGGCTGATTTACTGGAACCCAGGTTGGAGAGAATGAAGGAAGAATGCGGTGATCTTGCCACCAGTGAGGAAGACGTGTTGTCTTACGCACTTTTTCCGCAGGTGGCGCGGAAGTTTTTTGAGGAGCGTCGCAGAGGGGAATTGCGCCCGCCGGAGGCGAAGAAAAGCCCGGTTGCCCAGGGCAAGTCGGGGGGCGCAACGAAGGGCAAGGAGGCAAAAGGGATGAATCTGGAGGAAATCCGGGAACTTGTCAAGTTGTTGGACCGGACCGACATCAAGGAGTTTTCCCTGGAGAGTCAAGGCATCAAGATCACCATTAAAAAAGGCCGGGTGGGTGACGAACTGTCGCCGGGTGGTGAGCGACCCGCGCCGGAGGCCGATCACGAAAAGTCCGAAGCGGCACAGACGGAGCATCTGAATGCGAATGCCACCACCGTGGTCGCCCCGATGGTTGGTACCTTTTACCGTTCCCCGGCTCCCGACGCCCCGCCGTACGTGGAAGTGGGCGACGAAGTCAAGGAGGGTCAGGTGCTCTGCATCATCGAAGCCATGAAGCTCATGAACGAAATCGAGGCTGAATTATCCGGAGTAGTGGCCGACATCCTGGTCGAGAACGGTCATCCGGTTGAATATGGTCAACCCCTGTTTTTGATCACCACCAAGTAGATAAGGAGAGCCAAATGGAAAAAGTACTGATTGCCAACCGCGGGGAAATCGCGGGCAGAATCATCCGCGCCTGCCGGGAACTTGGGCTGGCCACGGTGGCCGTTTACTCGGAGGCGGATCGCGACAGCCTGCCGGTCCGGTTGGCGGACCAGGCGTTTTGTGTCGGGCCTCCGGATGCGACCCGCAGTTATCTGAACATCACCGGGATCATCAGTGCCGCCGAACTCTCGGGGGCCGATGCGATTCATCCCGGATACGGGTTCCTGGCGGAGAACGCCCATTTTGCCGAGGTTTGCGAGAGCTGCGGGATCGTCTTTATCGGTCCCGCGGTCGAGGCTATCGCTAAAATGGGCGCCAAGGCCGAGGCGCTGGAGACCGTGAAAAAAGTGAGGGTGCCGATCGTTCCAGGCTCGGGTGGGGCGGTGGCCGACGATGCGCACGCGTTGGCCGTGGCCGAGGAAATCGGTTATCCGGTCCTGATCAAGGCTTCGGCCGGTGGGGGTGGGCGCGGGATGCGGGTGGCACACAACAAGTCCGAGCTGGCTCGTGCGGTGTTGGCCGCCCAGAATGAGGCCCAGAGCGCCTTTGGCAGCGGCGATGTGTACCTGGAAAAATATGTAGAGGAACCGCGGCACATTGAAATCCAGGTTTTCGGGGATAAATACGGGAAGATCGTGTACCTGGGCGAGAGGGACTGTTCCATCCAACGGCGCAACCAGAAACTGCTTGAGGAAGCACCGTCCACCGCACTGACTCCCGAAGTGCGCCGGGAAATGGGCGAGGCGGCCGTACGGGTTGCCCAGGCGGTCGGCTATTATGGTGCCGGGACCGTGGAGTTTCTGTTGGACAGGGACAACAACTACTACTTCATCGAGATGAACACCCGGATTCAGGTCGAACATCCGGTCACCGAGATGGTCACCGGCCTGGACTTGGTCAAGGAGCAGATCCGGGTGGCGGCCGGGGCGCCCCTGTCCTTTGGGCAGGACGAGGTGGTTATCAATGGCTGGGCGATTGAATGCCGGATCAACGCCGAAGACCCCTGGGCCAACTTCGGACCGCGTTCAGGGACCATCGTCTCCTACCTCCCGCCGGGGGGACCGGGGGTGCGGGTGGACAGCGCTGTCTACCAGGGATACGAGATTACACCGTTTTACGATTCGCTGCTGGCCAAACTGGTGGTCTGGGGCCGGAACCGGGACGAAGCCATCGACCGGGCGCAGCGGGCCCTGGGTGAATATGTCATTGAGGGGGTGCCGACCACCATACCCTTTCACCAGCGCGTATTGTCCAACGCGTTCTTTAGGAGGGGCGAGGTATACACCAATTTCGTACAGAGGCGCATTTTCACCGACGCCATGTAATAATCGACCCCGGTTGAACTTGACGCAGGTGTTGGTATATACTAGAAACTGAAATTGAATCAGGAGGTGCTGGAAATGGTGGAACAGGTCTCGGAAATGCAGGGTGAGATCGGAGCCGTGCGGATTGCCAACGAGGTGGTGGCCATCGTGGCCGGTTTGGCTGCCACTGAGGTCCCAGGCATTTCAGCAATGAGCGGGGGACTGGCCGGTGGGATCGCCGAGCGACTCGGTCGTAAAAACCTTTCCAAGGGTGTCAAAGTAGAAGTCGGTGAAAAAGAAACAGCCGTAGATCTGTACGTGATTGTGGACTATGGCATCCGGATTCCGGATGTAGCCACCCAGGCGCAGACCAGCGTGCAGCGCGCCATTGAGACGATGACGGGCCTGAAAGTGGTCGAGGTTAACGTACATGTTCAGGGCGTGGCTTTTGCCAAGGAAGAAGAACCAGTAGAAGAAGAAGCGCGGGTGCGGTAAGTCACCCAAGGGGGTTGGAGATATGGGGCCGTTTGACCGCGGCCTAACGGCTGTATACGCCCTGGCCGTATCGGTGATCGCTCTGATCGGGGTCATGATACTGACTGGGGTTTTGGCCGCAGTGCAGGTGGAAAACTTGATTTTCCGCCCGGAACACAGACAAGTGGCAGTGGTTGTTCTGGGCGCTTTCTTTTTGGTGGGCTTGCGGCTTATCTGGGCAAGCCTGCACCAAAAGAAGGAGAGTCAGGCTATCGTGGACGAAAGCGCCCTCGGCCAGGTCCGGGTATCCCTGGTTGCTCTGGAGAACTTGATTGCCAAGGCGGTCGGGTCGGTTCCCGGGATTCGGGAAGTGCGCCCCAAGGTCGGGGCTGAGAACGGCGGGATCGGGATTCGGCTGAAGGTGATCGCCAGTCCCGACCTGAACGTGCCGGAACTCTCACGGCACATGCAGCAACTGGTGCAGGACCAGGTCCGGGAGGTCACGGGCCTCACGGTGAATAAGATCAAGATTGAAGTTGAGAATTTCGCCATCGCCAAGGGTCGGGTTGAGTAGCGAGGTGGTGCTCATTGATACCTAAGGTCCTGGAAATCCTGGAAGGTCACTGGGGTAAAGTCTTCGGGGTCTTCCTCGGGCTTTTGTTCGGGTGGTTCGCTATTAGTTACGGATTCTGGCGGGCGGTGTTCGTGGCGCTCACCGTGGTCATTGGCTACTACATCGGCAGGCAGGTAGACGAGCGCACCGACTGGCAGGCGTTCTGGGACCGTTTCCGGCGTGGGAAATAGGGGATGCCCTTGAACAGGAGACGTCAGAGAGAGACCGCTCTACAGGTTCTTTTTCAAGCTGAACTGGCCGGAATCTCCGGGGACGAAGCCTTCACCCGGACGGTGGGGCTGTTTGGTCTGGACCCTAAGGCCCTGGCTTTTGCCCGGGAACTGGTGTTCGGGGTGTGCACGCACCAGGAGCGGATCGACCAGGTGATTGTCCGGGTCAGCCGTGAATGGCGATTGGAGCGAATCGCGAACGTGGACCGGAATATTATCCGCATCGCGCTGTTTGAGTTGCTTTTCCGCACGGATATTCCGGCCAACGTCGCGGTGAACGAAGCCATTGAGTTGGCCAAGGCGTACGGAACCGAGGATTCGGGACGGTTTGTCAACGGGATCTTGGGCAAGGTGATCGAACAATTGGAGGAGTATCGGCCAAGTATAGAGAATTAGTGTGCTGCCTGCGGGCAGCCGTTTTTTTGGGGGCATGGCGAGGATGCGGATCGTCAACGTAGGGGAGATTACCAGGTACATCAAGGAACGCCTGGAAACCGATCCTTTTTTGAGCAGGGTCTGGGTAAGGGGTGAAGTATCGTCCTGCGTTTACCACCCCTCGGGCCATCTCTATTTCGAAATCAAGGACGAAACCGCCCGGCTCAAGGTGGTTATGTTCCGTTCCCAGGCGGCCCGCCTGCGCGTGCGGCTCGACAACGGCACCATAGTGGTGGTGCGCGGCCACCTGGGCGTCTACGAACGGTCCGGAACGTACCAGCTTTACGCCCAGGCCGTGGAATCCGAAGGTTTGGGGATGCTGCATGAAGCTCTGGAACGGCTGAAGAAACGATTGCAGCAGGAGGGCCTGTTCGACACGGCGCGCAAGCGGGTCCTGCCGACTACGCCTGCCGTGATCGGTGTGGTGACCTCGCGGGTAGGAGCGGCCGTCCGGGACATCCAGACCGTGTTGCGGAAACGCTGGCCGATGGCCCGCGTGGTTCTAGCGCCGGTGTCCGTGCAGGGGGAAACCGCGCCCTACGAGATCGCCGAGGCCATCCGGCGGTTGAACGAAGCGGACGGGGTGGACGTGATCATCGTCGGTCGGGGAGGGGGAGCGCCCGAAGAACTATGGGCTTTTAATACCGAGTTGGTGGCCCGGGCCGTGTTTGAATCGCGGGTACCCGTCGTGTCGGCGGTCGGGCACGAAAAGGACGTCACTGTATCGGACTTGGTGGCGGACGTGCGGGCCGCCACGCCGTCAGCGGCCGCCGAGATTGTCGTCCCTGATCAGCGGGCGGTACGGAAACAGGTGGAGGCCTTGAAGGCAAACCTGGGTCGTGCCGTCGCACGCCATCTGGACCTGCGCCGGGTGAGGTTCGAGGCGCTTGTCAGGCACCCGGCGCTTGCCCAGCCGGTGGGCTGGATTTGCGGCCGCCGGTGGGAGAACGCCGACCGGTTGGAGACGGCCCTGAAGAATGCGCTGATGCGCCGAGTCGCGGCCGACGAAACCCGCCTCGCCGCCCTGGCCGGACGACTTCAAGCCCTGAGCCCCCTGGAGATCCTTGCGCGGGGTTTCAGTGTCTGCCGGCGGGCCGATGGACAGATCCTGCGTAACGCGGCCGATGTTTCCCTTGGGGAAAAAGTGTCCGTTCGACTCAATACGGGAGGATTCCTGTGTGTGGTGGAAGAAAGATACCTTGGAAACCAGAATTCAGAAACCAGAATTCAGAATTCAGAAGCAGAGGAGCCAACATAACATATCATGGACAGGTTGCCACCGGAAAAAAGGTGTTTAACCTAGGTGCCT
>JACUUW010000035.1 GCA_014859075.1 Desulforudis sp. | reverse complement strand
TGTTCGACCGGAGCAAGCGGGTCCGGAAACCAAAGAATTTGACGAAGCCTGTGCCAAAAGCGCCGAATTTTTTGCGCGGTAGGCGCGTCATTCTGCCATATTATGGTAGAAAGATATGGCATAATATAGTCAGTTTCTCGGATCCTAAGGAGGACACCGCATGCCCGGCTTACAATCAACCGGCGTCAGCGAAGTCTTCATTCAACACTACGCCGCCCGCTTTGTGTTCAGCCAGATGTGTCACGCCCTGGACCGCGAGTTTCCGCGGGACCGGAAGATCACTTTCGTCTGTATCGGTATCGATCGTTCAACCGGTGATTCTTTTGGTCCCCTCACCGGAACGCTTCTGAAACAGCTCGGTGTACAGAACGTATTTGGCACGCTGGAAGTGCCGGTGCACGCCGGGAACCTGGTGCGGATGTTGGAGGGGGTGGACCGGGATATGTTCGTGGTGGCGATCGACGCCGCTCTGGGACGCGCTGAGGATCTCGGGAAGATCTATGTCCGGCGGGATCCCCTCCGGCCGGGAACGGCGGTGGATAGAGATTTGCCGCCGGTGGGGGACCTGTCATTGGTGATGAATGTCAATGTGGCCGGCGTCGCCAACCATCTTTTTCTTAACCATGCCAGCCTGAATATTGTCTGGAGAGGGGCACAGATCGTGGCCCGGTCGATCGTGGGCGTATTGTACAGGATCAGAAAGGAACCTGGGAGCCGGTCAGCCCTTGACCGGTGACGGTTTCCCCGGCGCCTAGATCAAAATCTCCACGACGTCCCGGTCGCTCAACGGGTAATCCCGGGGAACAGACTGGCCGCTGAAGCGTGCCGACCCCCAGACGCGGACCGTTTTCATATCCCGGGGGAAATCCCGGTGGATGGCCGCCGCCAGATCCAGCACCGTGCTTCCGACCGGCAGAACGAAGGGGTTTTCCAGGTCGGGTGGTTTGCCGGGGGATTTACTGAAGATACGGATGACCTTAAGAGCCCGAAAAATCCGGAGTTTGAGATCTTCAAGGTTTTGATTGTTGATGGTTGAGACCGGCAGGATGTCCAGATCGGGCCGCAGTTCCTGCAGTACCGCCAGGTTTTCACCACTCTCCGACCGGTCGGACCCGGTGCCGGCAATCAGCAACCGGTCCGGGCTGAACGATTTGACCGAACCTTTTTTCTCTCCCACAATTCTCTTTTCCCGCAAGAACTCGAGAGCGCCCTCCAGCTGCTCCAAGCATTCCGGAGTACCAAGATTGATAACAGCCAGGAGCGCATCACCGTTGCGCAGAGTGTTCACCAGTCCCGGCGGGACCAGTTCAGTAGTGAAGGGCGGGGTGTCGACCAACTGAATCATGATCTCCTCAAAGGGCATCATTCCCGTCTCCGGCACCGTGGTGGTGAACGGATACTCGGCCACCTTCACTCTAGCCCGCGACAGGGTGCGAACAATGGCTGACTTCCCGCTGTTGGGATAACCGGTGAGTACAACCTGACCGGCACCCTGCCGCTCCACGTTGAACGGGTCGTGACGGCTGACCTTGCCTCTTGTCTGGCTCTCCCGGCGCAGTCGTGAGAGCCGGCGCTTCAAGTCAGCCTGAATCTTCTCGGTGCCTTTGTGCTTGGGAATTACGGCCAGCATCTCCTGCAGGGCCGCGATTTTTTCTTCCACCGTCGCGGCTTGCTTAAACGCTTCCTCCGCCGCATAGTACTGAGGTGTCAAGTTGGCGGGCAAGACCACACCCCCCGCTGGAACAAGCGAACATCTGATTCAAATTTAGCATAATTCGTTCTCGGCGGCAAAGGCTTGCAACTAACCGGCCGGGACGATAAACAAGCCGCAGGGCTTACCAATTCCAAAAAAGCTGGTATAATTTTGCGCGGCAAAAAGGTTCTGTGGCATAATTGAGCGAATTATCCAGATAAAAGAAATCTTTGTCGGGAGGACGATCACATGTGGTGGTACAAGCTCCAGGTTGCAGGAGTGGCCGTTGTTGCGGTGGCGGCAATTTGGGGGATAGTGCATTATTTGAATTACTGGCACTACATGGCTGATCCGGTTGTTGGTGCCGGTGTGTTGTTGATATTGACGTTGGGCCTGAGCCTGTTTCTTTCGGGCGGTCAAGTGCGCGATCTTAAGCTGTTCCGGGAGAAGTTGAATCAGGCCGCCGAAGGTGACCTGACGGTCCGGATGAAGGCGAAGCCACGCAGTCAAACGGCTGCGTTATGCGACGGCTTCAACCTGCTGATGGAGCAGGTCAATAACGCTTTGCGCGTGGCGGCCAGGACCGGTGAAGAAATACGGGAAACTTCCATGCAGTTGGCTGCGGACGCCCAGACTTACACTGCATCCACTACGGGTACAGGGGAAAGGGCCGGCGAAATGGCCGACACGGTCAAAAACGTCGCCGGCCTGGCCGAACACGTGGCCGAGAATGCACGCCGGGCCAGCGAGATCGCCAAGAACGGGGAACACGTCATCGAATTGGTCAGGAACCAGATGGGCGCCATCAACCGGACCAACGCCCAAGCGGCCAAGTATGTGTTGGCCTTTGGCACACGGGCCCATGAAATCGCCGGGTTCGTTGATGCGATCACGCATATCGCCAACCAAACCAATCTCCTGGCGCTTAACGCGGCTATTGAGGCGGCCCGGGCCGGAGAAAACGGCCGGGGATTCGCGGTAGTGGCCGAAGAAGTCCGCCAGTTGGCCGAGCAGTCCGCCAAAACGGCGGACGAGATCCTGGTCATCGCCAAGGGCATCGAGACAGAGGCCGAAACGGCCAACAAGAACATGAAGAGTAACCTCAAGACCATCGCGGAAGGAGTGCGGATGACCCGGGAAACGACCGAGTCCTTTGTTGGAATCTCGGAGGCCGTTCACGGCCTGGTGCAGCAGGCGGAGGAAGTAGTTGCCGCCGCGGACACGATGAGTTCGGGGATATTGGACCTGACATCGGTCACCGAGGACCATTCGCCGTTGGCGAAGGAAATAAACGTGCTTGCCGGCAACCTGAACCTCATGGCTGAACAGCTCGGCCGGGCGGCGCGCAAGTTCAAATACTAATTTGACTGAAACGATAAGAGCAAACCCTGCGGTCGATGCAGGGTTTTCTTTTCAGGGCACTAATTTCCGGCTGCCGTCATACTATGCCTTTAGATCAGGGGTCGCCGGTGGGAAGCGGTGTGTTTCACGGCCCTCAGGAGGTGATGGGCGGGTTGACCATCGGAGACGAAGCCTGCGGAGTCTATCTTTACGGGGTCATAGAGATCTCCGCCCGGGTTGAGTTAAGCATAACCGGCCTTTACCGTGTCCCCGTGCAGGTCGTACCCTACCGTGACCTGGCTCTGGTCGTTAGCGCTCTGCCCCGACAGGAACTTAAACCGACCCGCGAACTGGCCCTGGCGCACGAGCGGGTGATTTCCTCGGTCATGCGTCATTACCCGGTTGTCCCCATGCGGTTTGGGGTTGTAGCCAGGCAGGGACGGCCGATCACAAATATTCTGGTCGACAACTACACCTTACTAAAACAAAAAGTGGAACAAATCCGGAATAGAGTTGAACTGGGGCTTAAGGCCTTCTGTCTTCGGGACGCCTTCACGTCGGACATTGAGCGTGCCGACGAACGGATACGGCGAATGAAGGACCTTGACGCCACGTGTCTGGGGCAACTAGTGGCCGAGGTTGCCGATTGTAAGCGGCGGGAATACGTGGACAGAATCTACACGCCCCTAAGTAAGTCGGCCGTGGACTCGGTTTTGAACGAAATCTTGACGGAACATATGGTGTTCAACGCCGCGTTCCTGGTTTCAAAAGGAAACGTATGCGCTTTTGAGCAACTGGTCCATAAGCTGTTCATTCCTCATGCCGGAGTGTTGGAGTATCGTTACTCCGGCCCCTGGCCACCTTACAACTTCTGCTCCATGAATCTCAAAATCACCTGCCAAGGTGGTGTTTGCCCTTAAGATAGGAGAGGAGGTGAAGCATTGCCGAATTTCGACCTGTCCACGGTACTTGCCTCAGTTGTTGGACTGGGTGCGGGGGTGGCTGCAAGCTATTTGATCCTGATCTACGGGTTTGCGTGGTTGGTAGGCTGAATGTCCGAGAAGAGGTGAATATGCAGATATCCGGGCGGGATTTCCCGCCCGAAAAAAACCTTTCGGCTGAGACAGGCATTGTTTTGCGATATTCGCAGTTTTCTGCTGTCATCAAGCAGGATTTTTCGGTGTGGTGAGAAAATAGTAGACTTGGGACAGGCGGTATCCTGTTCCTAGATTTATTTTCCAGCTATACACCCACATCAGACCAAAACGTACTTTAACTCCGGAGCACTGCGTCAACAATGACGCCTGAATTTGGTGGACTGCGGAAAATTTTGGGGGGAGGTGGTAGCGCTCAGGTGCTCCCACTGTTTGATGTTCTTGTGTTTTCCAAATGATGATAAGGAGGATTCTCAACCAACATGAGAAAACCGTCCAAGTTTGCGGCAGTTTTGTTGAGCCTACTGTTGGTGGCGGCCCTGGTGGTGGGCTGTGGTGGAAGTGAACAGCCGGCTGCCCCGGATGCACCGCCGGCACCGACACAGTTCATTTCCATTGCCACCGGTGGTCAGGCCGGCACCTACTTCCCGCTCGGCGGCGCCATGGCGGAGATTTTTAACGCCAACGTTCCGGGGATCGACGCCAGGGCGGAAACGACCAACGCCTCCGTGGCGAACATTTCGCTCCTGGAGCAAGGACAAGCCGAACTGGCCTTTATCCAGAACGACATCAGCTACTACGCCTACGAGGGCATCCAGATGTTCGACAGCCCGGTGACCAACATCGCGGGTGTGGCCACCCTGTATCCGGAAGTGATCCAGGTGGTGACCCTGGCTGACAAGGGAATCAACTCCATTGAAGACCTGAAAGGAAAGAAAGTGGCGGTCGGCGCTCCGGCCAGCGGCACCGAGGCCAATGCCCGGCAGATCCTGGCGGCCTACGGGATGACCTTTGAGGACATCACCGAGGATTTCCTGTCCTTCGGTGAGGCGGCGGGCAACTTGAAGGACGGTCACGTGGACGCCGCCTTCCTGACGGCCGGTCTGCCCACGGGGGCCGTGCTGGACTTGGGCGCGACACACGACATTAAAATCATCTCCCTGAGTGCGGCCGCGATAGAGAGTCTGACGACGGAGTATGCCTTCTACGCCCCGTTCACGATTGAGGGCGGCACCTACGCCAAGATGGACGAGGATGTTGCCACCGTGGCGGTGAAGGCCATGCTTGTGACCACGACCGAGCTGTCCGAGGAAATGGTCTACAACTTGACCAAAGCGCTGTTTGACAACCTGGATGCCTATGGGGCCGCCCACGAGCGCGGCAAGGATCTGACCTTGGAAACGGCGACCGAGGCCATGTCTCTCCCGCTGCATCCCGGTGCGGCCAAGTTCTACGAGGAAAAGGGTATCCAGTAACCCATGACCGGCGGTAAGAAGGGGCGGGCATCCATTTGGGGTGCCTCGTCCCTTTTTCTAGCCGGGATTCTAGCGGTTTTTGCCATTGTCTACGGTTTTGCTCCCCAGTACCAGCTTGCGGTCGGTCAACCGGAAGGAGGCCGCGTCCTGTACCGGACCCCGGTACGGCCCGGAGAAGTTTTTACCTACTACTATGTGCACTCCGTGGAACAGACCACGGTATACGAGCACTACCGCATCGGCGATGACTTTCGGATCGTCCTGACCGGGACCGAATTTAGTTCTCTTGGCGCCGGGCTGCCGTCTGCGGCTGAAGGGCGTTTTGAAACCGGGGACGGGACCTTTATCCTGACCGGTTTGGACCGAAGTGTGGACGTACTGCGCCTTAAACCCACGTCGCTCACGGAGTGCCGCCTTCAATTTGAGAATCGGCATCTGGACCTGGACCGACCTGAGTTGGACGGGCGGTCGTTGGAGGTGCGGGTGATCCGGATAAGCAGATTCGCGTCCTGGAGGTGGACAGATGCCGGGCCGCCGTAAGAACGGGGAACATCAGCCCAGGATCGACGCCGCCCGGGAAACGGGAGAAGTCTCCCGCCGGTCGGTCACCGGTTTTTTCGCCCTGCTGCTCCTTGCGGTTTGTCTGGCGATGTCGCTTTTCCACCTGTATACCGCCGGTTTTGGCGTGTTGGAGGCCATGAAACAGCGGAGTGTGCACCTCAGTTTTGCTTTGGTGCTGGCTTTTCTGGCTTTTCCGTTTTCCCGGCAGTACCGCCAGAAGACCATACCGGTCTACGATCTGATCCTGGCCCTCCTGGCCCTGACATGCACCAAGTATGTTTTTGTAAATTACCAGGATTTGATGTACCGCGGCGGAAAGCCGACGACGACCGACTTGGTCGCGGGCGCGGTGTGCATCCTGCTGGTCCTTGAGGCTACCAGGCGGGTGGTTGGGAAACCACTGGTGATCCTCGCGGGTCTGTTCCTGATCTATGGGTATTACGGTCCCTATATGCCGGGTCGGTTTGCGCACCGGGGTGCCGATATTCCCCGGATTATCGACCATTTGTACCTGGGCACCGAGGGTCTTTTTGGCATTCCCCTGGGGGTTTCCGCCACGTATATCATCATTTTCATTCTTTTCGGCACCTTCCTGCAGGTTACCGGCGCGGGGCGGATGTTTATCGAGCTGGCCTTGGGGCTTTTCGGCTGGATGCGGGGCGGCCCGGCGAAAGCCGCGGTGGTGGCCAGCGGGATGATGGGTTCCATCTCCGGCAGTTCGGTGGCGAACGCGGTGACCACCGGCACTTTCACTATCCCGCTGATGAAAAAGGTGGGCTTCAAGCCGCACGTTGCGGGTGGGGTGGAGGTTGCCGCCTCTTCCAGCGGCCAGTTGATGCCGCCGGTCATGGGCGCGGCGGCGTTCATCATGGTCGAGTATACGGGCATTCCGTACGTGGAAATCATCAAGGCGGCGGCCGTCCCGTGTATTCTCAGCTACTCGGCCATTCTCATCATGGTCCACCTGGAGGCAGTCAAGTCCGGCATCAAGGGGCTGCCCAGGGAGGAGTTGCCTCCCGTGAAACAGCTCCTGCTGGAGCGGGGCTACATGCTGTTACCCTTCTTCGTGCTGATCTACATGCTGGTTATTGGGTTTACTCCCCTCAAGGCCGGTTACTACGCCATCCTGTTTACCATCAGCCTGGCTGTCTTCACCAACCTGCTGAAATTGGCGCACAAGGAGGTGCGCGGTAACTGGCGTGCACTCCTGGTGCCGGCGCTGCAAACGGCGTTCAGGTTGGGTGTACAAGCCCTGGAGATCGGGGCCCGGAACTGCGTCGGGGTGGCGCTGGCCTGTGCCACGGCCGGGATTATCATCGGCATCGTGACTTTGAGTGGGCTCGGACTCAAACTGTCCAGTATTATTGTGCAGGCGGCCGGCGGTCACCTCTGGCTCACCCTGATCTACACCATGATCGGTTCGATGATCCTCGGCATGGGCTTGCCCACTACCGGCACCTATATCATCCTCGCGGCCATCACCGCGCCGGCCCTGGTCCATGTGGGCGTGCCCCTTTTGGCCGCCCACCTGTTTGTGTTCTACTTCGGCATTCTCGCCGACGATACGCCGCCTATCAACCTGCCGGCCTATGCGACGTCGGGACTGGCCGGGGCCAACCCCGTGCAGACCGGGGTTACCGGGTTCAAGTTCGACTGCGGCGCGCTGATGCTGCCGTACATTTTCGCGACCAATTCCGCTTTGCTGCTGATCAACACCGACTGGCTCGGGGCTGTTCACGCCATCTTGGCGGCGTTCCTGGGGATCGTGGCCCTGACCTCGGCCATCCAGAACTACCTGTTCACCTATCACCGGATCTGGGAGCGATTATTGCTGTTTACCGCCGCCGTGGTCCTGGTGCATTTGTCCTGGCATACCGACGCCATCGGGCTCGGCCTTATCCTGTTGGTGGCGGCGTCGCAGAAGCTGCGACTGGCCAAGTCGGCCGTTCCGACGCCGGCCTCGGGGTCGGTCAAGGAAGGCTAGCGCGCGGAAGCCGGAGTGTCACTGAATCGCAATTTCGGCCAGGTAGTCCCGGACAGAATTGATTGGAAGGGCGAGGCCCTGGGGTTCGTCGCCCGCCTGAATGCCGGCAAAGACGACCCCGACGGCCCCCCCGGAACGATCCACGACCGGACTGCCGCTGTTGCCGGGGTGAATGGGTGCGGCCAACCCAAGTACCGGAATGCCGTCGTCTGAGTAATCAAGGATCCGGCTGACCGTACCGCTGATCGCAATGTTTTCCAAGCCGAGCGGGTTGCCGATCACAAGAATGCGGTCGCCGATTCCGACCCGGTCGGAGTCCCCCAGGCGGATGGAGGGCAAGCTTTGCGGCACGTTTTCCAGTTCCAGCACAGCCAGGTCCAGTTCCGGTTTTCCGGACCAGTCGCGAACCTTGCATACGGTGCCGTCCGGAAAGGTCACCACAATCCGGACCGCGTTTCGAACCACATGGTGATTGGTGATTATCACCCCGGTGGGTTCCACGTTGAAACCGGTACCCCGCCGTTGGACGACCGGATGCGTGACGCCGGGTTCTTCCGGGCGGGCCAGTACGGTAAGGCGCACCACGGCCGACTGAAGTTGCTGGACCCCCACGTCACGCGAGATTTTTGCGGAATCGAAAATGAAGTCCAGGGAAGGCAGGAACAGACGCGGCCACGAAGTGACCACGACGCTTCCAAGGAATATGCAGACCAGAAAAAAGGCGATTACTCTCTTCAACCGCGACGCGCCTCCCCCCAAAGCAGTCGGACCGGTGCAGGTTCACTTGATAGAATTGGGTGTCGGCCGCCTTTTCCCTGCCCGATTGCGGCAAATCGGCTGAAAACACCCGGAGTGAGGGGCGGCATCGATTGGGAACCATAACGAAAAGCGGCAAGCACCTTAATATTTCTTGCGCGGGGAGGGCCGATAATGTCAAAGGCACAGATCATCCTTCGGATAATTACCAGCGTTTTGTTTGTGACGGCAGCGATACTCTTCTACGACATGGCCGCCGGTAACCGCACCCTGGAACTGATCGCCCTGGTGTTTCTCCTGGTCGGCATCGTCAACATTATTCTGGTGTTTGTGCTGGGGAGGATCTTTGACCGGTTAAAAAAGGAATAATAAGAAAATGGGCTGTATGGGGACGCCGGCTTTTGATCTCATCCATTCTTTCAGGTTTGACGTTACCTAACTGGAGTGTTATAATTCTTACTAAGATAATAATTATTTATGCTTTTCGGCCGTTTCAACCATCCAGGCAACCGGAGGGAGACGGGCTGGGGAATGAGAATTTCGACACGCGTGCGTTACGGCACCAGGGCACTTCTGGATATTGCTGAAAACTGCGATAACGGTCCGGTTTGCCTCAGAGACATTGCCCGCAGGCAAGGTGTGTCGCAGCCGTATCTGGAACAGCTGATCCTCTTGCTGAAGGCGGCTGGTTTTGTACGCAGTGTTCGGGGCGCGCGTGGGGGTTTTCTACTGGCCAGGGAGCCGGACGAGATCAACATGGCCCAGGTGGTTGCGACTCTGGGCTGGGAGACCGAAGTGGTTGATTGTGTCGGTGACCCAGGGACTTGCTCGCGGTCCGACGAATGCGGCGTGCGCGGCTTCTGGAGCAGAGTCTCCAAGTCGGTCGAGAACGTATTGGTTTCCACCACGGTGGCCGATCTTATGCACCGGAAGCATTGCTGATGAGTTTGTAAGCGTGTTTGTGAAAGAAGGGATGTAGTCAATGGAGGCGTATGTCCGGTTGGGATCAGCGATTCTAAGGGAAGTCGTGCGGGATATCCGTGGCGGCCCACGGGGTGAGAACAAGATTTACTATGTTTCCGCGGTGGGTTTTTTGCGCACGCCTCTTTTCGAGATGATTTGTGAAAGCCAGGGGGTTAACCCTTCGCTTACAAAGCGTGGGATTCTCCAGCTTTCTTCGACCAAAGAAGTCCCTGCGATCCGGACCCGTGCCCACTGGAAGCGGAAGCGCAAGCACAAGCAGAAGCGGGTATTCCACTGGGCGATTTCTCCCGGTAAGAAGATGGTTAACTGACTGACGAAACGGCCCTGCAAGTCGGCGTGTGATTAGACACCGCCGGCTTTTCTTTTTATTGCCAGTCGGGGAACGCGAGCCGTTTACGCTGGTTGCCCGTATACTGAGATAGTCTCAAGGGGGGAGAATGACCTCTTCGCAGAAGGGGGATGGTTATGTCCGGGACAGCTTCGAAACCGATCTATCTGGACCACGCGGCGACCACGCCGGTACTGCCGGAGGTGGCCAAGGCCATGCAGCCTTATTTCAGCGGGATCTTTGGCAATCCCGCCAGCGCGCATTCCTTCGGCCGGGAAGCGCGAGCCGCCGTCGAGAACGCCCGCCGGGAGGTGGCCGAGTTTATCGGTGCTCATCCGGATGAAATCATTTTTACCAGCGGAGGGACCGAGGCAAACAACCTGGCCGTCAAGGGTCTTGCTTACGGAAACCGTAAGTGGGGGAACCATATCGTCACCAGTGCGGTCGAACATCATTCAATACTGGAAGCCGTTCGTCTCCTTGGGCGGCAGGGTTTTAAGGTCACCTTGCTGCCGGTGGACCGGTATGGTCGGGTGGATCCGCTGGATGTGGCGCGGTCGATTACGCCTCGCACCGTGTTGGTTTCCGTAATGCACGCCAACAACGAGGTGGGGAGTGTCCAACCGTTGGCCGACATCGCCCCGATCACCCGTCGGTACGGGATTTGCTTCCACGTTGATGCGGTGCAGACCACCGGACACTTCAAGCTCGAGGCGCAGGCAATGGAAGCCGACCTGATGTCGCTGTCGGCCCATAAGATATACGGGCCCAAAGGGGTTGGAGCGTTGTATGTCCGGCGCGGTGTCCGGCTGCAGCCGCTGATGAACGGAGGCCGGCAGGACGTGCAACGGCGGGCCGGGACGCAGAACGTGGCCGCCATCGTGGGCTTTGCGCGCGCCATTCGAATTCTGATCGAGGAACGGCAAGCCCGGCGGCAACACATCACCCGGCTGACGGACCTGTTGTTCCGGGGAATAGTGGAAAGACTGGACGGACTCTGGTTGAACGGTCATCCCGTGGAGCGGCTGCCAGGGAACCTGCACCTCGGTTTCGAGGGGGTGGAGGGTGCGGCCTTGGCCCGCAACCTGGATCTCCATGGTATCGCCGTTTCCACCGGTTCCGCTTGCAGTTCCGGCCAACCGGAACCCTCTCACGTGCTCACGGCAATGGGCCTCGACCGGCGGCGGGCATCAAGTTGTGCGCGCTTCAGCCTGGGGCGGGCCAACACACATGAAGAAATCGTCCGGGTGCTCGAAGTACTGCCCCGGGAGGTGAACCGGCTCCGGGTGTCGGCGGCGGCCCGGAACGGCGCTTGAAGACGTGTCGGCAGGTTCGCTGCGGTCAGCCGGACCGTTCGCGTTTACCTACCCGGCCAGCCAGACGTGAATACCGGGGGGCCGCCGGCGCTTTTTGTCCCTGAGAGCGGCGAAAGGCCAGGAGCATCAGGGCGGCACCGCCGATTGCGAATACCAGGGCCCAGACGAACGATACTTGGAACGTCAGGAAGTGACCCAGGTTTCCCAAGTATCCGCCGGTTGCCGACAGAAGTCGAAGCTGGTTTTCTACAATACCGCCCGCCAGGAAAACGAGTGCCAGCACCAACAGGTTTCCGGAAAAAACCCTCTTGATTTTTCTCACTCCTTTAGGAATATATGGTACTATATTACCATTTGTTGGGATAATGGCAAACTTATTCCTAAGGAGCAAAACGGCCAAGCCGGCCGATTAGCTACGGCGGGCTTGGCCGTTTACTTCATATTGCAAAATTACGTATTTCCGCGTTTGTCAGGGCGTTTTGTGAGGGCCTGTCTTTCCATCCAGAGGTGGAAAAAGTGCTCACCGACACCAATAAGCGCGGCCGAAATCAGTATGACGCTGCCTGCCAGCCCAAATCCGACCAGAATCAGTTCGGTAGCCCAGATGATCAGGCCGGCCAGGACGGCATTGGCCAGGGTGGCGGCTCCACTACCGAAATTCGGCAGAATCCAGAGGTCGCCGATCACGTACAGGAAACCGGTCACCACAATTGCTGCAACCAGAATATTGGTCACCCAATGGTGACCGAAGAAAGTGAACACCGCAAACAGTATGAGCGTGATGTATACGAGCTTCAGGGCAAGCGCCTTGCTATGTCCCAACTTGTTTCCTCCCGGCCGCTATGGTTTCTAACCCAGTATCTCTCGCCCGGGTGCGGGTTATGCGGCGCAGCACCGAATAACAATCCCTGCCGGTGCCGGATGGTTCGTTGGTTGGATTTCAACGTCAGGGCAGGTATTGTGTCCCCCCGGAGCGAATCTCACAAGTTGTGAACGGGTCCACGAAGGCGATCGCGAGTTAATCTACAAGGCAGGGGTGAAACACTCTGAGTCAAGTTGCACCAACGGTTCCGGGCGGGTTGGCCGGTTCGACGCTCCGCCCGGTGCTCTGGACCCGGGACTTTGTACTGGTCTGTCTGTTCACGCTTCTCATTTTCACCGGCTTCCAGATGCTGATGCCCACCATTCCGGTATACGTCGACCGAATGGGGGCCGGCCCGCTGCTCGTCGGTCTGGTCAACGGCGCCTTCACGGTGGCCGCCCTGGCCGTCCGGCCGTGGACCGGGCTCGGTCTCGACCGGAACGGGCGCCGGGGTCTTTGGCTTATGGGGATGGGCGTTTTTGTCCTGGCCGTATTCGGGTACGTTTGGGCGGTAACCGTTCCGTTACTGTTCATGTTGCGCGTGATCCACGGTGGGGGGTGGGGAATGGTGACTACCGCGTCCCAGGCCGCGGTGGCCGACATCGTACCCCCGTCGCGGCGCGGCGAAGGAATGGGCTACTTTGGACTGGGTGCCAACCTGGGCATGGCGGTTGGTCCGGTAACCGGGTTGTTCATTGCCAATCACTACGGGTTTACGACCCTGTTCCTGTTTTGCGGCGGGCTTTCAGTGGCCG
>JACUUW010000259.1 GCA_014859075.1 Desulforudis sp. | reverse complement strand
TTGATACCGTTAAAGGCTCCGACTGGGGCTGTGAACAGGATGTGGCCCGCCTTTTCGTGGATACGGTGCCGGGAGCGGTACGGCAGATGGCGTACTGGGGGGTGCCCTGGAACCGGGTGACCGCCGGCCGGCGGACCCTCCCGGACGGCCGGGTCATCGAAGACCGGCCGGAATATGCGGGGCTGATCACGGCTCGCGATTTCGGCGGCACCGCCAAGTGGCGCACCTGTTACACCGCCGACGGGACCGGGCACAGCCTGCAGTATACCGTGGATAGTGTGGCCATTAAAATGGGGATCACGGTTCATGATCGGATGGAGGCCGTTTCTCTGATTCACGACGGGGCCGGCTGTTTTGGGTTGGTTGCCCGTTGCCTGCGTACCGGGATGTTACGCGCCTATCTGGCCAAGACCACCGTTATCGCCACCGGCGGCTACGGCCGCCTGTATGGTGCCTCCACCAACGCTGTCATTTGTGACGGCGGCGGGATTGCCTTGGCCCTGGATACCGGCCGGGTTCCCCTGGGTAATATGGAGGCGGTCCAGTTTCACCCCACCGGTCTGGTTCCGTCCGGGATCCTGATGACCGAGGGTGCCCGGGGCGATGGAGGCTATCTGCTGGACCGAAACCGGCACCGCTTCATGCCGGATTATGAGCCGGCTAAAAAGGATTTGGCCTCCCGGGATGTGGTCGCCCGGCGGATGCTCCAACATATTCGTAAGGGACTGGGCGTCGAGAGTCCTTATGGACCGCACCTCTGGCTGGATATCCGCCACCTGGGGGCCAAGCACATCAACACCAACCTGCGCGAGATCGCCAACATCTGCCGTAGTTTTGCCGGGATCGACCCGGTCCGTGACCTCATTCCGGTCCGGCCCACCCAGCACTACAGCATGGGCGGGGTGCGGACCGACATTGACGGCAAGGCCTACGGCCTGGACGGGCTGTTCGCCGTGGGCGAGGCCGCCTGCTGGGACCTGCACGGCTTTAACCGCTTGGGCGGGAACTCCCTGGCTGAAACCATCACGGCGGGAATGATTGTGGGGGCGAAGGTGGCCGCCTACACGCGGGAACGAAACCTGAAGCTATCTTCGGAAATGGTGGACGAGGCCTTGGCCCGGCAGCGGGAGCGGATCGAGGACCTGACCAATGGGCGAGGCGGCCGGGAAAACGTTTACGAATTACGGAAGGCGATGGAACAGATTCTGATGGACTGCGTGGGGATCTTTCGCACCGGACCGGCCTTGGAGAAGGCGGTAGCCGCGCTGCAGGAACTCCATCGCCGTTCCCGAAACCTCAGCCTGCGTTCCGACGGGGCGGGGGCGAACCCCGAGTTGGCCGCTGCGCTGCGCCTCCCGGGGATGATCCGCCTGGCACTTTGTATCGCTGACGGCGCCCTCCAGCGCACCGAGAGCCGCGGCAGCCACTTCCGGGAAGATTATCCCCGGCGGGACGACGACCAATGGCTAAAACGCACTTTGGCCTACTGGCCGGTGGGCGCCGAAAGACCCCGGTTGGACTACGAACCGGTGACCGTCACCGAACTGCCGCCCGGAGACCGTGGTTACGGCGAGTCAACTTCCGAGAAATCCTGACTGGGGAAAGTCCCCTTTTGGGGAGGCGGGGGGAAAAATGCACCAGCGTCAGCTTACTTTCCAGATTTTCAGGTACAACCCGGCCACGCCGGAGGTTGAACCGCATTTACAAACATACAGTCTGGTTGAGACGCCCGGGATGACCGTTTTCCTGGCCTTAAACCTTATCCGGGAAAAGCAGGACCCCTCCCTGATGTTTGATTTCGTCTGCCGGGCGGCCATCTGCGGCTCTTGCGGCATGCTGATCAACGGCAAGCCGCGCTTGGCTTGCAAAACCCTGACTAAAAACCTGCCTCATAAAATCACTTTACTACCGTTGCCGGTCTTCAAGCTCATCGGCGATCTTTCTGTGGATACCGGCATTTGGTTCCGGCATCTTTCCCTGAAGACCCGGGCCTGGTTGCACACCGACCGGGAGTTCGACCCCGCCGCTCCCGAGGAACGGATGGACAACTCCCAGGCGCTGCGGATCTACGAGGCCGAACGCTGCATCGAGTGCGGCTGCTGCATTGCCGGATGCGCCACCGCCAACATCCGCCCGGACTTCCTGGGCGCCGCCGGAATAAACCGCA
>JACUUW010000034.1 GCA_014859075.1 Desulforudis sp. | reverse complement strand
CGACCGAATTGTAACCAACCACTGAACTGGAGGTTATTAATGAGATTTCACGGTACCATGTGGGTCAACCCCGCGGGGCACCTGGAAATCGGGCGCTGTGACACCGTAGAACTGGCCCGGGTTTTCGAAACCCCACTTTACGTGCTTGATGAGGAGCTGTTCCGGGAAAACTGCCGGGCTTACCAGCGGGTGTTCGGCACACGGGGCGGCCGGGTGATTTATGCCGGGAAGGCGGGCCTGAACCTGGCCATCTGCCGCATACTGGCCGAGGAGGACGTGGGCCTGGACGTCGTGTCAGGCGGGGAACTGTACACGGCCGTTCAGGGCCGGTTTCCCATGTCGCGGGTCTATTTCCACGGGAACAACAAGACACCCGCGGAACTACGCATGGCGCTCGAAGCGGGCATACACCGCATTGTGGTCGATAATCTGGACGAACTGGAACTGCTCGGTCGCCTGACCGCGGAACACGGGGCCGAGGCCGACATCCTGTTGCGCCTGTCGCCGGGTATCGAGGCGCACACGCACGAGTATATCCGGACCGGCCAGATTGATTCCAAGTTCGGGCTGGTGATCCCTGGAGGGCAGGCCCTGGAAGGCGTCCGCCGGAGTCTGGAAACGGACGGCGTCCGGTTGCGTGGCCTGCACTGTCATATCGGTTCACAGATTTTTGAGTTGGAACCCTACGCGGAAGCGGCCAGGGTCCTGCTGGGTTTTGCCCGGCAAGCCCGGGAGGAAACCGGGTGGACGATTGAGGAGCTGGACTTGGGCGGTGGGCTGGGAATTTACTGCAGCGCCGGGGACGACCCGCCGAGCGTGGAGAGCCTGGCCGAGACCATTTTCGGGGCGGTGGCGGAGGCGGCCGGCCGCCACGGATTACCAGTTCCCGAGGTGGCCGTGGAACCCGGGCGTTCGATTGCCGGGCCGGCCGGCACCACCCTTTACACGGTGGGTACCATCAAGCAGATACCCGAGGTCCCCCGCACGTACGTTGCGGTTGACGGCGGGATGGGCGATAACCCCCGCCCGGCGTTGTACGGGGCGCGATACGAGGCCTGTTTGGCGAACAAGGCGGACCGCGAACCGGACACCACTGTTTCCTTGGCCGGCCGGTGCTGCGAATCCGGGGATATGCTCATCTGGGACGCCCGGATTCCGGCCGTGAAGGGGGGCGACATCGTTGCCGTTTCCTGCACCGGGGCATATACTTACTCGATGTCGGGCAATTACAACCGTTTCCCCCGTCCGGCGATGGTCCTGGTACGGGACGGCCAGGCCGAGCTGATTGTCCGCCGGGAAAGCTACGCGGATTTGATCAGGAATGACATCGTCCCCGCAAGATCCCGCCGGCGAATGGGCTAGGGCGGCCGGCGGCCACGAACTGGCAAACAGGGGCGCCCGGTGCCGGGCGCCCCTTAATAGCGGTGTTGTAAAGCGCCGCAGCTTTGGGTGATTTATTTGAAGGTTATCACTACGCACATGAATACCGATTTCGACGGCTTGGCGGCCATGGTGGCCGCCCAGAAACTGTACCCGCAGGCCGAATTGGTCCTGCCGGGCAAGATGGCGCGTAACGTTGAGGAGTTCGTGGCGCTCCACCGGGACGTACTCGAGATTCGCAAACCCAGTGAACTGAACTTGGCCGCGGTTACTTCCCTGATTGTGGTCGACACCATGCAACCCAAGCGCATCGGCCGCTTGGCCGAGGTGTTAAGAAATCCAAAACTAAAAGTATATGTTTACGACCACCATCCGCGGGTGGAGGGAGATATCCAGGGCAGCGTGGAGGTGGTCGAGCCTATCGGTGCGGCCACCACCCTCCTGGTGGAGGAGATCCGGCGGCGGGATACTCCGATCACGCCGTTTGAAGCCACCGTCCTGGCGTTGGGTATATACTCGGACACCGGCTGCCTGGTCTTCAGCAGCACCACCGACCGGGACGCCGAGGCCGTGGCCTTCCTTCTGGCGCAGGGAGCGAATCTCGGGGTGGTATCCAATTTCCTCGGCCGCCCATTGACTGACGAACAGAAGAACCTGCTCCGGAATCTGTTGATCTCGGCCGAGCGGCACTTCGTCAACGGCGCCCGCATCCTGATCGCCCGCACACGGACCGAAGAGTTTATCGGCGGCCTGGCGCTGCTGACCCACCAACTGGCCGAAATCGAGCGGCTGGACGCCGTGTTCTGCGTGGTGACCATGGACGACCGCACCCACCTTGTCGGACGGAGCACGCTGCCGGAAGTAAACGTCAGGGATATCCTCACCCACTTCGGCGGAGGCGGGCACCATGCGGCCGCATCCGCCACCGTGAAGAGTACCGATGTTGAGGCCGTAACGAGCGAGTTACTGGCGGTGATATGGGACCTGGTGCGCCCGCCGCTTTTAACCGGCGACATAATGACTTCGCCGGTAAAGACGGTCACGCCGGAAGTAACGATAAACGAAGCCAACCAGATCATGCTGCGGTACGGTCACCGGGGTCTGCCGGTCGTTGCGGACGGTGACCTTATGGGTGTGATTTCAAGGCGGGACGTCGAGAAAGCGTTCCGTCACAAGCTCGGTCACGCCCCGGTCAAGGCGTTCATGAGCCGGAACGTGCTGACCGTTTCCCCCGATACGCCGGTGACCGAGGTTCAGGCCATCCTGATCGAAAACAACATCGGCCGCCTGCCGGTCGTCAACAACGGGCACCTGGTCGGAATCCTGTCGCGGACCGACGTTTTAAAGACGCTCCACCCCCAGTTCAAACCCAGGTTCAACACGCTGTACACCAGCACGCCCGGACCCACTTACACCGGTGACGCGACCGACGTGTTGCGCCGCAATCTCAACCCGGAGTACTTCGAAAAACTGACGGCCGCCGGCGAGGTCGGTTCGGAGACGGGGTGCGCGGTATACCTTACGGGCAAAAACTTCCGCGACGTCAGCTTCCCAAGCAGGGACCTGGAACTGGTAGTGGAGGGAAACGTGCCGGCCTTCGCCGCGAAGCTGGCCGAGCGACTCAACGGGCGCCTGCGGGGGGACGGTGACCGGCAGTCTTACGTGATCATTACCCCCGAAGGGCTGAAGTGGAACGTCGTCGTTCCTCGAACCGGGTTTTTGGAATACGGCGCCCTGCTGCCGGACACGCAGAAGTCGCCCTTGCGCCACGAGCTTTACCGGCGGGACTTCACCATCAACGCCCTCGCCGTGGCGCTAAACCCAGACCGCTTCGGAGAGGTCATCGATTACTTTTCGTGCCGCGAGGATATCCGACATGGATTAATCCGGGCGTTGCACAGCCTGAGCTTTGAGGAGAATCCCGTTCGGCTCCTGCGCGCGGTGCGTCTGGAGCAGAAGTACGGCTTCACCATTGAGCGCGAAACGCTACGACTGATCCGCGAGGCGGTGGCCGACAAAATTTTGGCTCAGGCCCCGGCCGAAAAGATCTGGGCCGAGTTCAAGCAGATGCTGAGTGAGGAGCACGCCCCGGCGATGTTGGCCCGGTTGACCCAGCTGAATCTCTGGCCCTTCCTGTTCCCCGAGGTCTTGTTCTGGGAAGTGCAGCCGGTCATCGCCAGAATCCCGAAGGCTTTGAAAACATTAGCTTCCTGGAAGGTGCCGCAACCAGCCGAACCCTGGCTCTGTTATTTCATGGCCATCCTACACTGGACCAACCTGGTGATGGTGGAGGAATTGTGCAAGTCTTACCACCTTGGGAAAAAGCAGACCGACAAGATTCTAAGCGCGATCATCCGTTGGCGGGCGGCGGTAGCCAAGCTGTCCACGTCCGATCCTTTGCCGCCGGTGGAATCCGCGCTGGCCGTCCTGCCGCTCCCCCGTGAGGGTTACCCGATCGTCCTGGTCATGCTCGAGAAGGAGGCCTGGAGGGAGCGGTTCCAAGAGGCACTATACACGCTGTACCAACATAAACCGGTAATAACGGGCAAGGATATAAGGGACCTGGGGTACAAAGCGGGCGCCCAGTTCACCAAAGCGCTTGAGGCGGTGTGGCGCGAAAAGCTTCAGGGCGGGGCACGCACCCGGGAAGAGGAGTTGGAGATCGCCGGGAACTTCCTGGCCGACTGGGAAGGGGGAAACTGACGTGCTGTTTGAACTGACTCTGGAACGACTGATCACCTGGATCCCGGCCGTGCTGATCGCCCTGACGTTTCACGAATTCGCCCATGGCTGGGTGGCATTGCGGCTGGGCGACCACACGGCCAGAAATGCGGGGCGTCTGACCTTAAACCCCGTCCCGCACCTCGATCCGATCGGGACGCTGCTTTTGTTCTTGGTCGGGTTCGGCTGGGCAAAGCCGGTACCGGTGAACCCGTTCAATTTTCGGGGTGACATCAAGAAGGGACTGATGTACGTTTCTTTCGCGGGTCCCGGTGCGAACCTGGTCCTGGCCTTCGCCGGCGCCGTGGCGCTGGGTGTGGTCATGGGCACGACCGGGGCGCTGGGCGACGTGCAGTCGTTTCTGACCTTCCGTCATTCGTTCCTCGGCAAAAGTCTCGAGGCCTTGATTCTCATCAACCTGATCCTGGCCTTTTTCAATTTAATCCCGGTGCCGCCGCTGGACGGTTCCAAGATTCTGGCGGGGCTTTTGCCCGGCAGGCAGGAATGGCTGTACAGTCTTGAACGTTTTGGTATAATCATTTTGTTGGTCCTGGTGTTTACCGGGGCGATCGGGACGCTCTTGCGTTCGGTCATCTTTCCGATGCACGAGTTCCTGTTTCTCAACGTCTCGGTCAGGATCGCCGGCTTTTTAACGTTTTAGTGCACTCTGACAGGCTGGAAAGGATGAAAACGATGCGCATACTCAGCGGGATGCGGCCCAGTGGGAAACTGCATGTCGGACACCTGAGTGTGTTGTCCAACTGGCTGCGGCTGCAAGCCGAAAACGACTGTTTCTTCTTTGTGGCCGACTGGCACGCTCTCACCACCGCTTATGACGAAACCGAAGCGATCCGGTCGAATACCAGCGAGATGCTGGCCGACTGGCTGGCGGTAGGCATTGATCCCGATAAGAGTACGGTATTCGTTCAGTCCCAGGTGCTGGAACACGCCGAGCTGCACCTTTTGTTGTCGATGATTACGCCGTTGTCCTGGCTGGAACGAGTGCCCACCTACAAGGACCAGGTGCAACAACTGGCCGCGCGGGGGAAAGATATCGCCACCTACGGCTTTCTCGGCTATCCGCTGTTGCAGTCGGCGGACATCCTGATCTACCGGGCCGATGCCGTGCCGGTGGGGCAGGACCAACTGCCGCATCTGGAACTCTGCCGGGAAGTGGCTCGCCGTTTCAACCACTTGTACAAGCTGGTTTTTCCCGAGCCGCAGGCGCTCCTGGCCGATACCGCCCTCCTGCCGGGTGTGGACGGGCGGAAAATGAGCAAGAGTTACGGTAATGAAATCAGCCTGAGCGCCGACCCGGACACGGTTGAAAAACGGGTGCGGATGATGATCACCGACCCGGCCCGGATCCGGAAACATGACCCCGGCAACCCCGAGGTCTGCAACGTCTTTGCTTACCAGGGGATTTATAACCGCGACGTAGTCGGGGAAATTACGGCGGCCTGCCGGGAGGGCGCGATCGGTTGTGTCGCCTGCAAACTGCGGCTCGCCGCCAGCCTCAACAGGTTTTTGGAGCCGATACGGGAACGCCGGGCGCGGATTCTGGCCGAGCCGCGGTTTTTGGACGAGGTCATGGAACGCGGCCGGGAAAAAGCGACGGCGGCCGCCCGGGAGACGATGGACCGGGTACGCCGGGCGATCCGGATTTGACGCGCTCCGCGGCGTTGACAACTGAAACCGCTTTCTCCAGTCCGCGACAGGGCTGGATATTTTTTGCTCAACTGCGGGAAAACTGCGGGAAACGGCGGTAATCAGTCCGAACGGATTTCTACCGGAGGCGAAGCCTTGGATGACGATTCACCTGGTGGTCTCCGCAGTGGTAGTGCTGGCCCTTTTGCTGGTGCTCCTTTCCTCGGTGACGGTGCATTTCCGGTTACAGCGCCGGGGCGAGGACGACCGGATCACTTTTACGGTCGCGTGGCTCAAGTACATACGCTATTCGATGGATGTGCCGCTGGTAGATCTGATGGTGCGAACCAGGAAGTCTGAAATCAGACTTAAAACGGCCGTCGGTCCACCCGAAACCGTTTCCCGAAGCGCAGCTGGGGAAACCCGGGTGCCGGTAGCCTTCCTCTGGGATTCTTACCATAAATTCAGGCATTACACATTCGTACTGTGGTATCTCGCCGGGCGGACCCGGATCAACCGTTTCCGTTGGCACAGCGAAATCGGGGTCGGTGAAGCCCACCACACCGGCTTGGCCGCCGGGCTGGCCTGGAGCCTCAAGAGCGCATTGGTTACCGGGTTGTATGCCTACACCGTTCCCCTGGGCAAGCCCGACTTGGCCGTGCGGCCCAACTACCGGCAATCCCGCCTCAACACGCTGCTTGACTGCGTATTCGAGATCCGGATCGGCCACCTTGTTCTTGCCGGCTTCAAAGCAATCTGGAAGGGTAACGCATGACAAGCGTTTTGCATATTTGGTTTCCCGACCGGCCATATTATGACGGACAGCCGAATGGCAGGAAGAGGGGGGTCGTCATCGATGGGTTTGGAGCAACATCCGATTGAAGGGTTGATGAAGACAGCCATGGAAAGCATCAAGGAAATGGTCGACGTCAACACGGTCATCGGAGACCCGATTGAAACACCGGACGGTACCGTGGTTATTCCCATCTCCAGGGTGTCTCTGGGTTTCGCCGCCGGGGGTGGGGAGTTCGAAATCAGCAAGGGCGAAGACGAAAGCGTTTACCCGTTCGGGGGCGGCAGCGGCGCCGGCGTGTCGGTCCAACCGGTGGGATTTCTGGTCATTTCCGCGGGACACGTACGGCTGCTTCCGGTGGACGCCAACGCGGTCGCCGACCGGCTGATCGACTTGGCCCCGCAGGTGCTGGAGAAGATCGAGGCCTACCTCGAGCGTACGGTTCGCGACAAAGGGAAGGTTTAAAAAAACCGTGGACGACCTGACGCCTCCCGGCGGATCGGCCGGGTTCCCCCGGTTCTACCTGTTTTACCCGGTTCATACTAATTCGTTAGTTGGTTGTATGGAGGGGAAACAGGTGGTCAATTACGTGTGGCTTTCGCTCATACTCGTCGGAATTTTGACCGCCGCCTTCAACGGGGAGATCGAGGTTGTGACCAGGGCCGCGCTGGAAGGCGCCCAAACCGCGGTGAAGACCGCCTTCGGCCTGATCGCCATCATGGCGTTTTGGCTCGGGATCATGAAGATCGCCGAGCAGGCCGGGCTGGTCGGGGTGCTGGCCTTTCTGGTCCGGCCGGTGGTCCGGTTTCTCTTCCCGAGTGTGCCCAGGGACCACCCGGCGGTGGGCGCCATCGTCATGAATCTGAGCGCCAACCTGCTGGGTCTGGGGAATGCGGCCACGCCGATGGGTCTCATCGCCATGCGCGAACTCCAGACGTTGAACCCCCACCCGGATCGCGCCTCGGAAGCCATGTGCACGTTCCTGGCCTTAAACACCGCCTGCTTGACTCTGATCCCATCCACCATCATCGGCGTGCGGGCGCTGTATGGTTCCGCCGACCCTACCGCAGTGGTCGGGCCTACTATTGTCGCCACGGCATGTGGAATGATGGCGGCCATCCTGGTGGATCGCTTCCTGCGCGGGATCTACCGGGCCCGAGGTGGATAGTCATGCTTGATCTGATCAGCGTCCTTTCCCGCTGGGCAATCCCGCTGTTTCTATTCGTGGTGCTGGTGGCGGGTACGCTGCGCGGGGTGCGGGTTTTCGAGGCGTTTGTGGAGGGTGCCGAGCAGGGATTCGGGATGGCGGTGAAAATCATCCCGTTTCTGGTCGCCATGATCGTGGCAATCAGCATTTTTCGGGCTTCAGGTGCCATGGATCTATTTCTCGGCCTGGTGTCCCCGTTGTTCACGTGCCTGGGCGCACCCCCGGAGATCCTGCCTCACGCCCTGATGCGCCCCCTTTCCGGCGGCGCCGCTCTGGGCATCGCCACCGAATTGATTGAGGAACACGGACCGGACAGCCTGATCGGCCTCCTGGTTTCCACCGCCCAGGGTTCCAGCGACACCACTTTCTACGTGCTGACCCTGTACTTCGGCGCGGTGGGGATCAGAAAATACCGTTACGCCCTCGCCTCCGGACTGACCGCGGACCTCACCACCCTGCTGGCCTCAATCCTCGTCGTCGCCACCGTTTTCAGGGGATAGTGCGACCGTGCCGATGGAAGGACACGGGGGAAGGGAAGGACAGGGAAAGGACACGGGGACGGTTCTCCGAAAGGACACGGGGACGGTTCTCCGAAAGGACACGGGGAAAGGACACGGGGACGGTTCTCCTGTCTTTTGCGAGACACCGGAACCGTCCCCGTGTCTCCCCGCCCCGTGTCTTTCCCCGTGTCTCGGATGGTCAAAATGTGTTCCGCAGGGTAAAATGCATCGTAGAGAAAGTGCGTTTAGGAGGAGCTGCGATTGCCGCGTTTGCAGAAGTTTTTGGCCGAGGCCGGGATCGCCTCGCGCCGCACGTGCGAGGATTTGATTCGTGCGGGCCGCGTCCGGGTTAACAGTCGAGTGGTGCGTGAGCTGGGTACCCGGGTGGACCCGTCTCGGGACCGGGTGGAGTTTGACGGCCGGCAGGTCACGTTGGAAAAGAGGGTCTACATAATGCTGTATAAGCCCCGGGGCTACGTGACCACGGCACGCGACCCGCAAGGGAGGCCCAAGGTCACCGACCTGGTCGCGGATCTGCCGCAGCGCGTTTTCCCGGTCGGTCGGCTGGACTATGATTCCGAAGGGCTGCTTCTGCTCACGAACGACGGCGAATTGGCCCACCGTTTGGCTCACCCGCGATACCACGTCCCCAAGACCTACATGATTGTGTTGGACGGCACACCCGGACCGGAGGTGCTGGCCAAAGTCGCCGGCGGCGTCCTCCTGGAGGACGGGCCTACCGCCCCGGCGTCGGTCCGGCTCATGCGCGCGGACGAACGTAGCGGTAAAGCGATAGGAAGGGGGTGTGTTATGTTGTGGTCCGGCTCATGCGCGCGGACGAACGTAGCGCGGTGGTCGAGCTGACTATCCGGGAGGGCCGCAACCGCCAGCTGCGCCGAATCTGGGCAGCTGTCGGCTTTCGGGTGAAACGGTTGAAACGAACACGGGTGGGCGAACTGGATGTCGCCGGTCTCCGACCTGGGCGGTACCGTCACTTGCGACCAGCTGAAGTCCGAAGGCTGAGAGAGTTGGCCAAACTGTCCTGAGGCCTCTTGCAGGATTTCCATTAATCGACTAGAATAGCTAAACTGAGACAACCAGTTGTAGGAGGGACGCCCGGTTGATGCGCACAGAGGTAAACAACGATCCATCAGGAACAGAACTGAAGGCCAAAGTACGTCTTGATTTCAAGGGCGTTTCGCGTCCGGGGCGTTTGTTCTTTGGCTCAAAAACGACGGAAAAGGTGGCGGAAGAGCATCGCGAACAGCAGATCGCCCTATTTCGTAACGTACCCATACAGGGCATCCGCATCGAGGACATCAGCCTAGGCGGGGAGACTTACGCCGTGTTCGACGACCAGGCTAACAATGAGGTGGCGTATGCTCCCGCGGAACTGATTGTGGTGGCCGATACCGTCGAGGATCTGGTCCGGTTTGTCGCCCGGGAGGACTTCCGCCGGATCGAGATCCTGGAACCGACCAATTTCGTCCTGAGCCGGCTCGAAATCGAACGGCTTTTGTTCCGCATCAACGAAGAAATCAAGTCTTTGCACCGCTGGTGGGAGAGAAAGTACGCGCGGTAACGCGGAGGAAGGATGTTGGGGCATGACTTCTATACGCGGGATTCGTGGTGCCAACACTGTTAACGATAACACCCCGTCATCCATTTTGGGCGCCACGCGTGAACTCCTGCTGGCCATGGTGCGCGAGAACGACGTCCAGGTGAAGGATATCGTCAGCATTTTTTTCACCCTTACGCCCGACCTGAATGCGGAATTTCCCGCTCTCGCCGCCAGGGACATGGGCTGGAGCAAGGTGCCCTTGCTCTGCGCGGCCGAGATTGACGTTCCAGGGGCCAAGTCCGGTTGCCTCCGCATTCTGATGCACGTTCAAACCTCCCGCTCCTTGGAGGAGATACGGCACGTCTACCTTGGTGAGACGGCCCTGTTGCGTCCCGACCTGGCTCAATAAGGAGTTCCAGATGCGCAAGATTCAGGTAGACAGTTTGGTTCCCGGCATGCGGCTCGCCAAACAGGTACTCGGCACCAACAGCGAAGTATACCTGAATGCCGGCGTGATCCTCACTTCAAGGTACATCCGGAAACTGCGCGAGTTGGGCTTTGCTTGTGTATACGTCTATGACGCCTTCCTCGAGGACGTGCAGGTGCCGGAAGTGCAAGACGTGGTCCACGAGGAAACCAGGCGTTCCGCGATCGGACAGTTGAGGAAGCTGCTTATCGATACCGAAGCCTCCCGTGACAAGGCGATCGCGCCGCCGAAAGAACTGACGCAAACAGTCTATGAAATGGTCGACCAGATCGTCGAAAACCCCTCGCGCATGATTAACCTGAGTGACATCCGGGCGCAGGACGAGTACCTTTACCACCATTCGGTCAACGTTTGCGTCTTGGCGCTGACCGCAGGCGCCGAAATAGGTCTGACAAGGCGGCAACTGTTCGAGTTGGGCGTGGGGGCGCTGCTCCACGACGTGGGGAAAATGCGGATCCCGACGCAAATCCTCAACAAACCCGGCCGGTTGACGAAAGAGGAGTTTGAGATAATCAAGCAACACCCGATTTGGGCCAAGCATCTGTTAAGAGACAACCCGACCGGGGCTTCCATTGCGGCCATGCACCATGAGCGCATCAACGGCGAGGGTTACCCGTACGGCTTAAAACTGGGAGAAATATCAACATACGCGCAGATTACCGGACTGGCCGATGTCTTTGACGCCCTTACCGCCGACCGGTGCTACCGAAAGGCACACCCCCCGCACGAAGCATTGGAGCTGCTCATGGCGACGGGGGATTACTGGTTTGAATTCAACATCGTGAACAGCTTTTTGGCCATCGTTGCTGCCTATCCGATCGGTACCCTGGTTGAACTGAATTCGAGAGAGATCGGGGTGGTGGTCGAAACGCCCAAGGGATTCCCGACGCTGCCGACCGTACGGGTGTTCGTCACCGCCGAGGAGGGGTGGCTCCCGGTTCCGTATGATCTCTCTACCCTTGAGAATTGCCGTTTCGTGGTCAGGGTGCTCGAAGATGAAGAACTGGCGTTTATCAAGAAAAGGTTCTTCTAGGCGACTACACCCATTGTCGTGAACAGTCGGGTTGGGGCCGATGCGTAAGATTCAAGCTCTTGGACGGTATCGAGATTCACGACGTCGTTTCCGAGAAGACGCGGCGGGACGCGGTCGTGGAAATGCGCCTCTCCGCTGTGTTGCTGCTTACCCCACGGGGACCCTGGTGGAGATCAGTCCGCCTTACCTGGTTTCAACGGCCGAGAAGAACCTCTGGGTCAGCCGCGTCCTGGACGAGGACGGAGGCGTAAGAGGTAAGAGACGTGGTCGAACACATTATGTTGGTTGACAACGGGGCGGTTTATGTGGTATAAGGTTTTATGGTCACTGAGAGACCAGTCAGCTGAGTGGAGCGGGGAAAGTCCATAAGACGAGACGAGCTTAGTTGAGGTTGGTTATGCTTGCAAACCGGCACTCTGCTGAGTGCTGGTTTTTCTTTTGAAAACGAGGTGATGACATTGGTGCTGCCAACGGCCGTGGAGTATCGTAAACTGGCCCGTACCCATAACCTGATCCCGGTTTTCAGCGAGTGGATGGTGGATACCGAAACGCCCATTTCAATCTTCAAGCGGATTTCTTCGGACGGCCCCTGCTTTTTGCTCGAAAGCGTGGAGGGCGGCGAAAACCTGGGGCGGTATTCCTTTATGGGTTATGACCCGCTCTGGACCCTTGACTTTAAAGACGCGCAAGGTACTATCCGCACAAGGGAGGGCGACGAGGAAACAGTGCGGGGTCGGCCGCTGGAAATCTTGGCGGAGCGTATCGGGGAATATCGTTGTCCGGACCTCGGCCTACCCCGGTTCTTCGGCGGTGCCGTGGGTTACTTTGCCTACGAGCTGGTCCGCTATCTCGAAGAGCTGCCGTCCAGCGCCCCGGACGACCTGGACCTTCCGGACTGCAGCCTGATGTTCCCCGAAACGGTGCTCATTTTCGACCACGTGCAGCACACCCTCAAGGCGGTGGTAAACACGCGCGTGGGGGACCACCCCGACTCGGCTTACGAGCACGGTCTGGCCCGGCTGGCCTGGCTGCGGGAACGGCTGGCCGGCGGTCATCCGGCTTACGGTGCTCCCTCGTTTCCGGAAGACGGCGGGGGAGAGGTTCAGGCGAACATGACGCCGGGCGAATTCAAGGACGCCGTCCGCCGGGCGAAAGAATACATCGTTGCCGGCGACATTCTGCAGGTGGTACTGTCCAAGCGGTTCCACATCCGCCTGCAGACCAGCCCGTTCGAAGTGTATCGCAGGCTCAGAAACATCAACCCTTCGCCCTACCTGTTCTACCTGGACACCGGGCACGCGGTGGCGGTGGGCGCTTCGCCCGAGATGCTGGTGCGCGTGGAGGGAGACACCGCCCGCACCCGCCCGATCGCCGGCACCCGGCCACGCGGGCGGGACCCGGTTTCCGACCAAGCCCACGCTGATGACCTGCGGACTGACGCCAAGGAATGCGCGGAGCACTTAATGCTTGTTGACCTGGGCCGCAACGACCTGGCGCGCGTCTGCCGTTCCGGTTCTGTCCGGGTGCCCCAGTTCATGACGGTGGAGCGCTATTCCCACGTCATGCACCTGACGTCCGAGGTTCAAGGCACCGTCGATCCGGAGAAAGACCCGCTGGCGGTACTGGGTGCGGTGTTTCCGGCGGGCACGGTCAGCGGGGCGCCCAAGGTGCGCGCCATGCAGATCATCGAGGAGCTGGAACCCAACCGGCGCGGCATCTACGCCGGCGCCGTCGGTTATCTCGGCCTGACAGGTACTCTGGACACCTGTATCGCCATCCGCACCGCGGTCATCATCGGCGACCAGGCCTACGTCCAGGCCGGAGCCGGCATCGTTGCCGACTCCGACCCGGA
>JACUUW010000033.1 GCA_014859075.1 Desulforudis sp. | reverse complement strand
ATTCGACCGCTACACCGTGCGGGCCTGGCTGGACACACGCTTGGCGCCCAAGGGTTACGGCTACCTGATCCCCTTCTCGGACAAAGAAGCCCACATCGTGATCGCCTACCCGGACTACCCAGAAAACCAGGAACGGGACGTGAACGACATGTGGGACGCCTTTTACGACCGGGTCTGCCGCGACCTGGACCAGGACTTGAAGGTCGTGGACCATTTCGAGATCACCGGGTACAGCATCGGGATCTGTAAATATCCCCGGATCGGCAACACCTTCTTCACCGGTAACTGCTTCGGGGCGATCATGCCCTTCATGGGCTTCGGCCAGTTCCCGGCCATCCTGACCGGCGTTTACGCCGCCCACGACCTGTTGGGCCTAGGCAGCTATGAAAAGCTCACCCGCCCTCTACGCCGGAGTTACCAGAACTCCCTCGCCCTCCGCCGCGCTCACGAGCAGCTGGACAACCCCAAGCTGGATCTGTTGGTCCGCTCCTTGAACGGATACCTCGGCAACCGGCTCTTCAACGTCCGGAACGTCGACGTCCTGAAGCTGGCCGGTTACCTGCTCCGCCCCTGGGTAACACGATTCATAGCGGCAGTACCGTGACCTCAGTTGGAGATTAGATCCCCGAGTTCTACTGCTGATTCTCCTGGCAACCTGTACGCGTGCGTCTTCCTTCAACCTTCATTATCACGCCGTAATCGTCGAACAGCCAGAGATAGTACGCTTTGCTTTGGCCGCCTGCAAAGGATACTTCGAAATAGCACTGTAAACAAGGTTTCATTCTTCTGCCCAATTCACTGGCACGTTGAACAATAGGCGGGATATGAGGTGCTAGCGCCGGAGCGAGCGGACGAAAAGGTAGACGGCCAAGCCAAGGAGGTTGGTGAACAGAACAAACGGCCCCCAGAGCGGCGCAATGGCCCCACGCCGCCGGGCATCCTGATAAACCCAGGCCGGCACCGAAATCCAGTAGGCTAGGAAGAAAACCGGTATCCACAGGCTGGCGCCGTGGTAAATCCGCTCCCACGGAGCCAGTTCCGCGCCGGAAACGTGCTGCGCCCACATGACCCACGTGGATTCATCACCGGGATTCAGGACAATCAGGTCACCTTCCAGGAGTTCTTGGCCCACCGAAGTCAAGGAATACTCCGCCGGATCAAGATGCGACGGGAACACCAACTGATAAAACAATTGCTGGCGCAAACGGACACCGGTTGCGACGTCCGGAACCCCCCGCTTTTCCACCGTTTCCCCCACCAGGTCAAACGGATGGGCGGCCACAATTGCCCCCCGGTCCGGCTCCAATGACACCACGGCCAGGTAAAACAGCCCTTCAACACCGCCGGCCCGCCGCTCCAATTCGGACTGCCGGCGGTCCGGCGGTAAGGTGGGGAACTGCTCCTGCACCCCCACCACCACGGCTTCCACGGGCCCGGAGAAGTGCTCACGCAGGTCGCTCAGCCGGTGGTCGGCGTATGCAACGACCGCAATGTTGCCGACGAAAAGGAGCACCATGGCGATCACCAACCGGGACCAAACGTGCCGACGATCCCAGAACCACAGCAGCACCCCGGCCAGGACCAGTACCCCCAAAACAAGCAAAGGCAGTAACCAGAGCGACCCCTCACTACTTATTATGAACACACTGTCCGTCGCGATCATCAATGGATCCTGGGTCTCCTTTTGCCTCTGGTCCAAACCGACGTCAACTCCGGTCAAGCCTGAACATCCGGAAAGCAGTACCAATAAAATCACCATTAAGGTGAACCTAAAATACACGCTGCCAGCCCCCTGTCACCGATGGTCAGCCGCAATTGCCGTCCTGATTCCAGGCCGTAGCAGTTTGGATCGCTTCATCCCGGCTAGACCGGGCCAGCCGGGGTTCCGGTTTCGAACTTCCACTTTAGATCGACCATTTCTCCGATGTCGGTACCGGGATAGACGCCGGTTCTCTGCACATCGGCCCGAAACATCACCTGCTCCTGGACGGTATATTCCAGTAGTCAAGGATTCATCCCAACGCCTTCCTTGCTTTTTAGGCTGGAATTCATTGCTTGCCAGTAAAGTCTTTCTACATTGCATGACAATCGAGACAAGATAGAGGTTTCATCAAGGGCCAATCTTCAGGTTCTTTTACCTAATACTGAATACTGAGGCACTGCTTCCCGGCTCTTGCGTCTGTACACGCTCAAAACAAGTCCCAGCGCCAGCATATTGACCAAGGGCAGGGAACCGCTGTAGCTGTAGCTGATAAAGGGTAAGTCTACGTACCCGATCGGCGGCCAGTCCAACATTCATCAGTACATTCCACGCAAACTGAGTAAACAACAGACCAGCTAGAATTATTTCCTCGCCGTTCACCACCGCCACGACATCGGGTGCTGTTTGCTCTCCACTCTTTGCACATGCGGACATCAGAAGCGCACCAAACGCCAGAACCGCAATCAACAGCAGCAGCCGTTTTGCCGGTTTCCCGTTTTTCATTGGGTATCCTCCTTATAGCAACTGAGGGGATTCCCCACCCGAACAGTAGTAACCACTCTTAGAACCGGTGGCTCTTTTCTTCCGGCCGGAAAACCAGCCAGGCGATCAGTCCCAGCAACCAGCTCAAGAACAACACCAACAGCGCTACGAGGCATCCCGACTTGTCCCGCCGCTCCGCATCAGCGTAAGCCCAGATGACACTCCAGATGAACAGGGCGATGAATGCCATAGGCACAATGAAAAGGCAGGTATGATCCACAATCGGCCCCCCCCGTTTAGTGTGCAGTTATTGCGCACCACCCAGGCGGACAAGCTCCGTTTCCTGCCGGCCGTCGGTCCAGGCCAGCAGGAATTCCGCGGGCGTCCTTACCGTAAAGATGACCGCCTCACCGTCCCAACTCAAAAGATGGTCGGTAATACCTTCCCGCGGCCAGAAAAGCCGCGGCTCCCCGCCACCGGGTTCGGCCACCATTATTCCGGACGGCGTGGTGTAGGCCAGCCGGTCGTCTTCCGACCAGGCGTGGGCCGCGCCGCGCGGCCAGTGTCCCGCCTGCCGCAGGACGGGTTCCCCGGGCTCCCGTTCAAACAGCCCAAAATAGTGATTCCCGTCTTCCAAACCGCCCATGAGCACATAACGCCCGGACATCGATACACTCTCCAGCCAGGCACCGGCCGGCAGCGTAGCGTCGACCGCCGCCTCCCGCCAGACTTCCGCGTCTAAAGGCCGGTAGTAGAGGCTGGTGAGACCGCTTTCCTGAACCACGATCCACACTTCCCGGCCGTCAGGACTCAAGTAATAGCTGATCATGTCTCCCGGGGGGAGGGGGATCTCGCTCCGGCTGCCGTCGCCGACCGCCACCAGCACCAACCGCCATTCCCGCCGCTCCCGTTCGTAGTAATCGTGAAGCAGCAACCCGGCCTCCGGCGCCCAACACACCCTGCCGGACACCGGTTCCGGAGTGAGCAGCCGTTGGTTGCTCCCGTCGCCGTCCATGAGATAGTAGTTGAAGGCCGCCGCGTCGTGGTGCCGGGCATAAAGAATCAGGCCGCCGTCCGGGGAAAACCGGGCTTCCCCGGCATCCCCGGTTTCGGTCAGCCGCCTGAAGCCGGTGCCGTCGATACGGACACTGAAAACATCGTCGCGGAAGTCGGGGTTTTCCGGCGGGAAAAGGGGGTTGACGGTGAACACCACCCGGGCGGTCTCCGCTTCCGCCGGCCGCCCGTCATTGGGCAAACCGCTGTAAATGCAACCGGCGGCCGCGAGCAAGAAGGCAAACACGATTCCCCCGATCAGCAGTGGTTTGACCCGAGACAAGAAAAAACAACTCTTTCCTCATGAAGTAGACCGGAAACAACTTCCGCCTCTTACTTTTAGACTCAATAAACCAGCATTTGGTTCACTGATGTCAGGTTTTCAGTGAAAACAAAAGAATTCCATTTTGGCGGGCTGTTACTGACACGGATCCGACAAAACCACCTCAGGGTATGGTACAATCGAAAAAACATTGTTCCTTTGATGAAGGAGGGCTTCAGCAGTGCCAGTCAGGTTGAAGGATGCGGTTGTACCGGTGGAGATGCTCCCGGGAGTGGTACGGGCGACTCTGGCTGTTTCCGACAAGCTCATGATCGTGGAGTTCCGGCTCACCGCCGGCGCCGAGGTACCCATGCATCAGCATCCCCACGAGCAATGCGGCACGGTCCGAAAGGGACGGATGCTGTTTACGGTCGGCGATGAGGAAACCCTACTCGGCCCTGGCGACTCGTACTCTATCCCGGGTGGCGTGGAGCACGGCGCCAAAGTGCTCGAAGACTCCCTCGTGATCGACGTCTTCACCCCGCCGCGGGAGGACTATCTGTAACTCGGCAACGAACACACAACGGAAGCCTCAATGCAGTTGCTTGACCGTCGGGTCGTTTGGGGGCGTTTCGATCCACCTGATGGTGCCAAGCTCGGTTTCTTGTTTCTTTACTTCACCGTTCTCGAGCCTGAAGCTCCGGTATTTGACGGGTAGCGGGTGTCCGGTAAACAGCCGTTCGTCGCCAAACCTCGTCACCGCCAGGGCCGTCGCGGCGCCGTATACCGCCTGCCCGGCGAGTCCACTCAGGAACGTCTTGGGAGTGACCGCCGTTTCCCCCATTAGGCCCTGTAAGATGTTCCATGCCCCTACTCCCAATATGGCACCTTTCAGCGCGGCTCGGTCCTTCCCGGTGGCCGAAAGCACGTAGGTGGCGGCAACACCGAGCACAGCGGCGATGGTCGCGTCATTAAGGACTCCCGTATTCCTGGCCCGTCCGGTGACCGCCAGCTTGGCCAAGTTGCCGATGAGACCCGCAACCGTGCCCAGCACAATCCGGTCGGCGATTTTCAATTTAAAACAACCCCTCAGCGTTTTGTGATTAGTATTGGCGTCACCGGGAGATTCAGACGAAGCAAGTTCTGGATCAAAAGGAAAAGGTGCGAATGGCGCCCGCGCGATTCACACCTTGCCCCTTGCCGGTTACCGCAGCCGCTGTCAGCCCTCGACCGGGGCAAGACCAGACCGCCGATGGCTCCGATATACAGAAAGCCCAGGAATATAAGCCGGTACGGGATGACGACGCCCTTGCCGAAGATGTATTCCCAGCTTTTCTCGCCGTAGAAACACCAGGTGAGCATCGTCGTGTAGGAGAAAAGGACCAGGCCGGCCAGAACGATCAGGCCACCCGGTCCGGGCAGGCCGGTCGAAAAGGCAGTGGAAGCCAATTCCGCACCGGTCGCCCCGGTATACAGAGCGCCGGTCAGCAGGACCACCAGCGCGGTCATGGTGCACACCACGATGGTGTCGATGAACACTTCCCAAATGCCCACATACCCTGCCGGGCCGGGACCTTCTTCGCCTGGGCGTGGACGATCGAACAGGCCCCAAGGCCGGCTTCGTTGGAGAAAATACTGCGGGCGATACCGTAGCGGATGGACGCCGCCACCGCTGCGCCCACGAAACCGCCGGTCGCCGCGACCGGATTAAAGGCGTTTTCGTCAAAAAGAGGGCGTAAGTTAATGAACTAGTGGGTACACTCTGGATTGTGCGTTTTCACGTTTGCACCAAGGCTTTTGCGGCAGGTTTTCGCTTACAGGTTTTTGCAGGCCGGCTGCCGAAATGTGGACAGACCGTTCCGGTTGAACCCGCATATCACCTGAGAGGACTGTTGCCCGTGGGCCACCTGAAAATCGGCAAGTCCGAAGTGTTCAAGGCCTTGGCCGACCGGTTGAATAAAAACCCGGTCGGCGCCCCCGTGAACGAAACCCTGATGCGGATCCTCAGGCTGATGTATTCGGAAAAGGAAGCCGAGATCGGCAGCATGTTTCCGGTCGGGTTCACCACCGTGGACCGATTGTCCGCGCTGACCGGAATGGAAACCGCCGAGTTGACGGGCTACCTGAACAATATGGCCGACAAGGGCCTGGTCATCGACATCCCGCGGAAAGACCGGGCGTTGTACACCTTGGCCCCGCTGGTGATCGGCTTCTTCGAGTACACCTTCATGCGGGTCACCGACAAGCTCCCCCTGCGGGACCTGGCCGAACTGTTCGAGCAGTACCACCATGAGGAAGGGGTCGCGGAGGAGTTCTTCGGGGCCGCCACCAAGATGTTTCAAACCTGGGCCTACGAAAGCCTGATGCCCGCGGACGTGGAAACCGAAGTGCTCAGCTACGAGAAAGCCTCGGCGATGATCCGGGACGCCGGCGGCGGTTCGTTGACCATGTGCTACTGCCGGCACCAAGCCCTGCACCGGGGCAAGGCTTGCGGCGCGCCGGTGAACGACATATGCACCTCCCTGGGCGCCGCCTCGGAGTGGTTGGTCCGCCGGGGATTCGCCCGGCCGGCCTCGGTGGACGAGCTGTTACGGGTGCTGGAACGTACCGAACAGTTGGGACTGATGCACCTCGCCGACAACGTGCAGCGCAACCCGGCCTACATCTGCCACTGCTGCGGCTGCTGTTGCGGCGTACTGCGCATGATCAACGAGCATGGCGTCCACTCGGTGCACCCCAGCAATTTCATCCCGCGCATCGACGGGGCGAGGTGTGTCGGCTGCGGGGAATGCGTGCCGCGTTGTCACGTGCACGCTTTGAAGGTGGTGGAAGGAGGGCCCGGCAACGGTCGAAACGGGAGAGCCGCGGTGAACGCTGATCGGTGTCTCGGCTGCGGGGCCTGCGTGCGGGGCTGCCCGGAAGAGGCGATCACTCTAGAACGGCGCGGTATCACCCGCGTCCCGCCGCGGGACAAGCGGGAGCAGTTGCGCCGCATCGCCCGGGAAAAGGGTAGACTTTAACTGTTTGATTGCAAGCCCCAATCTATCGTCCCAGCGCATCGACCCAGTAGTCATGGATGACGCTCTGGCCGTAGGTGGTCCCGGGGACCGCCCAGCGGGCGTTCAGCCCCTGCCAGGTGGGCGCGCAGCCGCGCTGCACCAGATTGAACCGGGGGCTCAACAGAACCTTGCCCGGGGGCAGCGGGTCCGTGGTGGCGTACGCATACAGGTGCTGGATATGCGCCTCCACCCCGATTTCCGGGGAGGCGAAGGTCGCCCCGTGTCTGCCGGGCTCCAGGCGCACCAGGCCGGGGTCGGCCCCGTTCAGCGACTCTCCGCCGGTCAACGGGCTGCCGGTAGCCCACAGCCCGCAATAATTATACTGGTCCGGCTGCACCAGGCCGGTATACTGCCAGTAATTGGTTTCCTTCGCCGCCTGGGCGAAAGCCAGGTCGCCCCGAATGCCGTACTCGGCGCCGATCTCCAGGTACAAGTCCGCCAAGCCGTCCGGGATCGTCACTCCCCGTTCGGTTACACAGGCTTGCAGTTGGTCGGCCGTGGCGATCGCCGGACCCTGGATGGTCACGTCCGCGGTGGCCCACACACGCCCGTCGGGCAGCTTGACCTGCTGGTCGTACCGCTGTAGCTGTCCCAGAAGCGTTGTAAGATGCTCCAGTTCCGCACCGCTGAAATCGGATTCTTCTTTGCCAAGGAGTGCGGCGGAATTGGTCAACGTACCGTCCAGCAAACGCAGGTTGGTTCGGTAACCGGCCAATTCGTAGAGCAAGCCCCCTGACGGGGTTGGCAGCGGGTCCCGCGCATCGCCGCGGCTGGGCGGGGGGAGCGGTTGCCGCCGGGCGGTGATCGCCACCAGGCGTTCGGCCCCGTCCCAGTGCACCTCACAGTCGAGCGCCTCACCGACCGCCCGCAACGGCAGCACCGTCCGCCCCGCCGGGGTGATGAACGGCTGCCCCAGATCCGGGGGGATCACCCGACCGTCCACGACCAGCTCCACTTCCTGCTGCGGGCCCCCGGAGCGGTCCGATACCGCCGGCGTACCGGCGGGGCTGGTGATGACGACCTGCCTGGTCTCAAACCGCCAGTCCACCCTGGAGCCGAGATTCTCGCTAACGACCCTTACCGGCACGTAGGTCCGGTCGTCACTGATGAAGGCCGGCTGGTCGTGCGCCGGGATAACAACCGTCCGGCCGTTGATGACGATATTCACGTTATGACCGGAGGTCGCCTCCGCCGGCGAAAGGCCGGCGGCGCACAACAAACCCGCACACATTACACCCAGCAAACAGTTTCCGAGCTTTCCCGCACGGCTGATCGGAAATCATCCTTTCTGCAATCGTGTCTGCATATTTACTCGTTCGTCTCCGAGGACTACTTGAGTGAAAAGAACTCCCACCACACGCCACATTCTGCTTCAATCCCGGTTGTTCCTGCCTCGTCCACCATTATCCTCCAGTAAACGACTTCCGCACTTTCTACTTGACGGGAGATTAGGCCGCCCCCATAAGATGCAACCAGTTTAGTTGGCATATCAAGTACCACAGGGGAGTGGTAACCACGTGGGCCGTGGTTTCGGTTTGCAGCCCTTAATAGACAGGACTAAGAAGCAGGACCGGGACCAGGAGTTCAGCGGCAACGTGCACTGGCTTCTCGGCGGCGCCCTGGCCGCCGGGAATGCCGCCGGCGCTTATCTGGGCGGCGTTTTCGTGGTATCCAAGGGCGACAAATGGATCCGTGTCTTCCTGGTCGCCAGCGTGGTGCTCATGGCCGGCAAGCTGCTGGAAGTGCATACGCTGCTTGGCTTCTGAATCCGGCACCTGTGACCAAAGGGACACTGAAGAAGTCCGGGAATTTCATGGTACAATAAAAGAGTCTACCGGCACAGAAAGGATGATGGAAATGAAGATCGGCTTAATCAGCGATACGCACGGCGAACTGGAAAATCTGAGAGAGGCGGTGCTGCAGCTTGTGCGGGATCACGGCGTGGACATACTGGTACACCTCGGGGATGAATGGGAAGATGCAGAAGCCGCCAAGAAAATGGTCGCCGTTGACGTCCTGACCGTGCCGGGGGTGTACGCCCCACAGTACCAGGACCGCACCGTTCCCAACCGTTTGCTCCGTCACTTCCGGGGTTTCAGGGTGCTTTTCACGCACACGGCGGAAGTACACGAAAACGACCGTCCGGAAGACCCCGACCCCCGGGAACTGGCCGCCGCACACAAAGTAAACATCGTGGCCTACGGCCACACCCACGTCCCGGCCGCCGAGCTGGTGGACGGGGTGCTCTGGGTCAACCCCGGCCACCTGAAGTCCCAGGACAAGAAGGGCCACGCCCCCAGCTACGCCGTTTTCGGCATCGAACCCCGAAAAACCGAAGTCAGCGTCAACGACCTGCATAGCAAAGAACCGTTTCTCACACAGACCCTGAAACGGAACTAGCGCCGCGGGGCCTGCATTCCAACGGGACTGGACAATCCCTGGCAGCCCCGCCTCCAAATTATTTATTGACATATGCTCATATAAAGACTATTATATTTCTAACTCAAGGAAACGGAGGTGTAACACATGCCCAGAGGTGACGGAACCGGGCCCCGGGGACAGGGCCCAAGACAGCAGGGGAACGGCGGCGGCCGGGGACAGGGACAAGGGTCCGGCGCCAGTGGCGGGAAGGGTCGTGGTCCGTGTGGCGCCGGCCACGGTCCCGGACGTGGCAAGGGATCCGGCCTGGGACAAGGCCGGGTCCGTGGCACCGGCGACGACCGGCCACCCAGCCCGAGGACCAGGCCTACTGCAGGTTAAACCCGCCGCAGTCGCGGTCAATGTCGACGACCTCACCGGCGAAATAGAGACCGGGCACCAGTCGATTCCATGGTGCGAGGGCTGACGTTCCGCACGTCCACCCCGCCGGCCGTCACCTGGACAGCCGTCCAGGAGTTGGGGCCGACCACCTCGAATCGCCAGTCCTGCAACACGTCCACAATGCGGCGGCGTTCCTCGGCGGTGAGGGTCGACACCAAGCGTTCCACGTCTTCGATGCCCCGCTTCCTTACAGCACAACGGCGCCAAGCGTTCAAAACCAAGCTGAAGGCCAGGCTCTTCCGCGGCCGGCCGATGAACCGCCGGCCCAGCGGTTACTCCGACTCCACCCGGATTCCATCCACCGCCGACGACATGATCCTGCCGGCGTGGCTGGACAAATCTCACCAACATCCGACCGTATCTTGCATTTTAAGCCCGTTGTATCAACCGGCACCGTGATGTTAAATAAAAGGAGATTTAACAATGGTCTGCCGTAAAACCCCGAAACAGGCACCTTGCGGCGGGCTTTCCCCGTTAAATGACTGTTGGAGGTTCTTGCACTTGAGTTACAACCACAGCCGGTCGCCCGGTGAGTTGAGAAAGGAGGCCGTCCACCGGCGGGCGGGCAGAGAACCACAAACAGTGAATTGCGAAAGGGCTGTTATTCTTGAAAGCATCACCGACGCTTTTTTCGCCCTTGATGAACAGTGGCGCTGCACCTACGTGAACGACGCCGCGGCGCAGATTTTGCTGAAGCCGCGCCGGGAACTGGTCGGTAAACACATCTGGGATCTCCACCCCTCCTTCGTAGGCACAGAACTGTACCATGAACTGCGCAAGGCAATGGTCCTCAAAGTGTCCGCGCACCTTGAAGTGAGGAGCGATTACACCGGATACTGGTATGAATACCACGTCTATTCATCTCCCCAGGGTCTGGCGGTATTCTTCCGGGACATCACCGAACGGAAACGGGCCGAGAAGGCTCTCCGTCTGTCTGAGGAACGCTTTGGCACCGCCTTTCACGCCAGTCCCAATCCCACCTGCATCGCAACCATGGACGACGGCCGTATCGTTGACGTAAACCGGGTCTGGACAAGCCTCCTGGGCTATGACCGGGACGAGGTGATCGGCAAGACCATCAGTGAACTGGGTATTCTCCCCGGCCCTGAAGAACGGCGGCTCGTGGCCGAACGGTTGTTGGAAAACACCCAGCCTTCTGAGCTGGTCGTCCGAACAAAATCGGGGCAGGAGCGGATCTGGCTCGTTTCCGCCGCACAGGTGGTTCTGGACGGCCACGATTGTATTCTCAGTCAGAGCCTGGACGTCACCAAGAAGAGAAAAACCGAGGAAGCCCTGAAAATCAGCGAGCACCGCCTCTCACTCATCCACGACATGGCCAACGATCTTCTCTTCCTGGTTCGGGTCGAGCCCGACGAGGTCTACCGGGTGGTTACGGTGAGCAACTCCTACCTGAAGACCATGGGAATGAAGCGGGAGGAGGTCATCGGCAAGACTCCTCAGCAAGTCCTTCCGGAGGAACACGCCAGGTACGTTACCGGGAAGTACCGGGAGGCACTAAGCTTGAAAAGGACCATTCGCTACGCCGAATTCATCGAGACCCCGGACGGTATCAAAATCTGTGAAACCACGCTGACACCGGTCCTTGACGATACGGGCAACTTCTTCTACCTTCTGGGCGTGATCCACGACATCACCGAGCAGGAACGGACCGCGGAAGCACTGCGTCTCTCGGAGGAGCGGTTCTCCAAGGCCTTCAATTGCAGCCCGGTACTGATGACCATCACCAGGGCTGAAGACGGGCGTTTCGTGGACGTCAACGCCGCCTTTTCGAGAGTGATGGGATGCACCCGTGAAGAGACAGTGGGCCGGACCGCCTCGGAATTGGGATTGGACGCGGCGCTGGAAAACCACCCGCATTGGGTCGAAATCCTTGCCGAACAGAGGGAAGTGCAGGCTCAAGAGGTCAAATTCAAAACGTGGCCCGGGGCGGAGCGCACCGGACTTGTTTCCACCGAAATCATTGACATCGGCGGTGAGGAATGTCTGCTCAACGTTATCCAGGACATAACCGAGCAGAGGCACCTGGAAAGGGAAATGGTCCGCCTGGACCGGCTGGACCTCATCGGGGAAATGGCCGCCGGAATCGCTCACGAAATCAGAAACCCGATGACCTCAGCCCGCGGTTTTATCCAGCTTCTCGGTGAGAAAGAGGAACGCCCCCAGCACCGGTGTTACTTCGACCTGGTAATCCAGGAGCTGGACCGGGCCAACGCCATCATCTCCGAATACCTTTCACTGGCCAAAAACAAAACCGTGGACAAGCAGCAGCTTAACCTCAATAAGGTCATCCAAGCTCTAATGCCGATGATCGCCGCCGATGCCCGGAAGAGCGACAAGGACGTCAACATCCAGCTCGCGGAAGTCCCCGACCTGTTGCTGGACGAAAAGGAAATCCGCCAGTTGATCCTGAACCTGGTCCGCAACGGGCTGGAGGCAATGGAAGCACACGGGATATTAACCATCAGGACCGCCCTGGATGACGGCGCGGTGGTACTGCAGGTCGAAGATCAGGGTCCCGGAATTCCGGACGAATTCCTGAACAAACTGGGCACTCCTTTTTTCACCACAAAGGAGAGCGGCACCGGCCTGGGTTTGGCGGTGTGCCACAGCATCGCCCACCGGCACAACGCCACCGTAGCGCCTGAAACCGGTCCCAACGGCACCACTTTCCACGTCCGCTTCAACATCCCGCCGCCGGATTGAGCCACCGGCGTTCGCGCCAAGAGTCAAAGCGGGCTGCTCCTTACGTAAAACAACTGTTGCATTACAACCGCGGTGGATGTAGAATCCAGTGTGAAACGCAATCGCAATACCCCCGGGTTCCAAGCGCAGGCTGTCTACACCCCGGTCGGGGGCTCACCCCGGAACCTGCCTCGAAACGCCTGGAACAGCGCACGCAACCGTGCCACGCCGCTCACCCTGTGCACACTTCCGGCTGACGCCGGGGGGCCGGCGGCAGCCACCGGGCCGAGACCGGGAGTCACAGGAAGGTGTGACGCAGTGGAGGCTTTGTTGGGCGGCCTTTTCAAGGAGGTCGGCCCGTTCCTGGCGGAATACGGCATCTGGGGCTTGATTGTCCTGACCTTTGCCGAGGCTTCCTTTTTGCCCGTCTTCCCCGAGGTGCTCCTGATCCCGATGTCGCTCTTCAACCCCACCCTCGCCCCTCTGTACGCGCTTGCCGCCACCCTTTCCTCGACCGCGGGGGGTCTGTTTGGGCGCTGGCTGGGTCTCAAAGCCGGTCGCCCCCTGCTGGAACGTTTTGTCTCGGCCGGGAGAATCAAAAACGTTGAACATTGGTTTCAACGCTACGGTGGTTGGGCGGTCGGTCTCGCCGCCTTGACCCCGGTGCCGTACAAGGTCTTCACAATCGCCTCCGGCGTTTTCGGCGTCCCCGTCCGATTGGTGTTCTGGGGTTCCCTGCTGGGCCGGGGAATCCGTTTCTCCCTTCAGGCCTTCGCTATCTTCTTCCTGGGCGAGGATGCCGAAGACTTCCTCACCCGTCACACCGAAGAGTTGACCCTGTTCCTCG
>JACUUW010000258.1 GCA_014859075.1 Desulforudis sp. | reverse complement strand
GTGCCTACACTTACTCGGTATCGGGAGCGACCGAACTCGTGGCGGCTCTGGTGATGCTGGCCGGCGCCGGCATCGGGGCCCAGATCGGGGCCCTGGGTACAGCCTTCGTGAAGGGTTTGAAGATCAGACTCTATTTCGCGTTAACCATTCTGGTTGCGGCGTTCGGCGTTATTTTGAAGCAGATGGGGTACAGCGATGCCGCCGGCGTGGTGATGATCGGGGCGGGTTGCGTCATGACGGTCGTGGTGATGGTCCTGTTTGCCATCGGCTATGCGGAGCGTAAGCGGGAATTGGCTCAGACCAGCAAAGTGGCTGGCTGAGTAATGGGTCAAACCCAAATAGTGATACAAGGAGAGCGGAACCATGGGCGAGGAACTGCGGGTTAAAGACATCATGAGTGATCCGAACGGTGTGGTGGTGGTCAGTCCGTACAGCAGTCTCCGGGATGTAGTGCAGGCGTTCACCAAGATCCAGGAATTCAGTCTGGACAAAGACGGCGTGGTGATCGTCAAGGACGCCGGTAGGATTGTGGGAATGCTGGGTCCCTTCGATGTCCTGTGGGCTATCCAGCCGGGCTACCTGAGGAACGGCACCAATGGTACCGGATTCGACATCGTGTACGAGGTGTTCTGGGAAGGACTGTTCACCGAAAACTGTCACCGGGTGGCCGAGCAAGTGGTCAGTGAGTATATGCGGCCGCCGGTGTTGCTCAGCCCGGAGGACAATTTGATGAAAGCGTCCTACATGCTGGACAAGAGTAAGGTGAACACGGCGCTGGTTATGGATCGGGACGAACTGGTGGGCGTGGTCCGGTCCGGGAAGCTGTTCAGCGTGATGGCCGGAACGGTGGCCTGAATCAGGGCAGAGAAGCAATGCCCACCTGCAAAAATTTGTGTCAGTAAATATGGCGTAAACCCCTTGACATCAAACAGAATATTGCTTACGCTTATAATACGAAACAGCGCCGGTAAAACTGCATAGTAGAGTACCGGCGGGCGAAGAAGCGGCCCGGGGTACCTGACCGAATCAAACAATGATAGGTCGACATTCCTCTTAAATGAGGTGTCGGCCTTTTTGTGTTGTTGGAGGTCTCAATCAGCCGCGCCTGAGGAGGGAGAAGGATGCCCGATACTGGTTCATCCCGGTTGACCGACCGAGAAAAGAGGCTCCTGTTCTTCCTGCGCCAGATCGGCTGGGGCGATGTGAAGATCAAGGTGGAGAACGGTCAACCCGTGGTTGTCTACCAAACCATAACCAACCACAAGCTGACCGAAGAAGAGGAGCCCGGTCAGCACGGCAGCGGCACTACCGGGAAATGCAACGCCTAGGAGTCCTGGAACAAGAGCGGGAGGTGCGGTGATATGCGGTTCGATCCGGAAAAAATGCTGAACATCGTAATTGAGTGCCACGAGAGTGATCTGAGCACCGAGGAAGTTTGCCGGAAGCACGGTATCAAAGTCCATACCTACTACCGGTGGCGAAGGAAACTCATCAACGCCGGGCTTGAATTATTGAAAAACCAGCTGAACTACGAGGACGACCGGGCCGGTCTGATACAGGAAAAGAACGAACTCAGCAACAAGGTAAAGCGGCTCGAACGGGACAAGGCCTTGTGGGAACTCCGGTATAAGTGGCTGTGGTGGCATCTGGAGAGCCACAAGCAGCCGGAGATTCGGACGGTGGTCAGTCACCTGAAGCAGCAGCTTGCCTCCGAAACAGACGAGACCGCGGGGCGGCAACTGAAAAGAGTGGGCCGAATCTAGCAAAGATAGGTCGACATCCCGGAGTGTGGTGTCGGCCTTATTGCCCCGGTGACCTGGAGAAAGCGAGGGAAGGGAGGGAACTGCAGTGCAACACTTGGTGGATGCGTTTGGCGCGGCGTTTGTGGGCAACAAACTGCTGTTCGGAATCATTGTGCTGCTTAGTGTCGGAATGATTGGGGCCCTGTCGTCCAATCTTGCCCACGCTGTTTTCGAGTACCTGCGCCGCAAGGACGAGGTCCTGGACGAAATCTTGGACGAAGCGCTGGATCCGCGTGCGCTCAGGAAATAGGTCCAGCGGCTTTGTCAGGACCAACCAGCTTGCTGAGTTGTTCGAGCACATCACTGACGCGCAGCACCCCGATCAGGCTTTCTCCGGCCAGGACCGGTAAGGTGTCCAGGCGGTGCCGGAGCATTA
>JACUUW010000032.1 GCA_014859075.1 Desulforudis sp. | reverse complement strand
CTCGATCGGCCTACCGAATGATTGTTACCTGTTTGGTCGCGGCCTCGTAGTCCACCTGCGCGCCCAGGGTTTCGCTGATAAACCCGCAGCGGCATAAAGGTGCGTCCGGGCGGCAACACCTCCGCAGCGCAGTCGATCGTCTGCTGCACACCGTTAACCAGGACGTCCGTGTAAACCGGTTATCTCCCTGGCTCGTATTTCCACATTTGTGCTGTCTGCGTCCTCACCGGCAACCTGCTCCACGTTCAGGGAACCGGGGGCAAAATCCAGGGTGATGCCGGCATTCTCCACCGTGAGATTGTACCACATACCACGGAATCTGGAATACCAGCCCAGGATTATTTGTATGACTCTGAAGCCGTGGAGGAGTAGTATTCGCGCCTGCTACATTTTGACATCAAAAAGGGAGCCGAGTCTCTCGGCCCCCTTTAACGTTTATTCCCGGAATTCAGAGTTACAGTACGCTCTCCTGGCTTTGGCGCACCGCCTCGTCGATCCGTGCCTGCAGTTCGGACGGCAGACCTTCCATCTTCACGTTCAGGAATCCCCGGACAATAGTGGCCCGCGCCTCATCTTCGTCAAGGCCGCGCGCCATCAGGTACTCGATTTCCTCTGGGGCGATTTTCCCTACGGCGGCCTCGTGCGACATCTCGGCGCCCTCGGTCCGGGCTTCGAGTTCAGGAATGGCGTGGATTACGCCCTGCGATGTCAACAGCAGACCGTGACACTCCAGGTGGGCCTTCACTCCCGCCACTTCGCCGACCAGGTGCCCGCGGTTGATCACATCCCCGCCGGTGGTGATGGTCCTGGCCACCACCTCGGCCCGGGTTTCCGGCGCCTGGAGATAGACCCGGGAACCGACGTCCATCCAACTGCCGGGCGGGGCCACCAGGATGGTGTTCGACCGGGTCACCGCTCCGGAACCGGCAAGGTAAATCGCCGGGTTCATCTCCAGTTGCCCCACCGGGTGCAGGCAGACGAAGTTTTGCAGGAACAGCCCGCCCTCCTCCACCACGGTGGCTCCCCGCGGTTGAACGTTCATCTTGTCGCCCCAGTTATGAATCATGGTGAAGGTCAGCGTGGCGTTTTTCTTAACGTAAAACTCCGAAAGGCCGATGTGCAGACCTGTTCTTACCCCGCCGGCACTCACACAACCGGTGATGACGTTTAACTCGGCCCCTTCTTCCACAATGACTATGTTGTGGACGCACTGGACCAGCCCGTCCTGGGCGATGTACAGGCAGGCTTGCAAGGGGTGGGTGGCCCTGGCACCGGGCAAGGCCCGGATGAAGTACCCGTGCCGGGTGCGGGTTTGGGCATAGGCCGTAAACTCGTCCAGGTCCCGCGGGAGCATCTTCCAACGGTATTCATTCAGCCAGTCGTACCGTTCGATCGCCTCTTCGGTGCTGAGCACCTCCAGCCCTTCCTGGGCCACACTGCAGTGCACCACCGAGTGGTCTTTCTGCAGGAAAGTGCCGATCCGGTCTGCCTCCTGAATAACCACCCCGGTCTGCAGCATTCGCTCCCGGTCAAGCTGGTCGATGGTCTCCAACACATCCAGATAAGCGTGTTTGGGTGCTTCTTGCCGAAAACTATCGGGCGCAACTTTTTGTTTCATCATCTATAGTCCCATCCTTATTCCGCGCTAGAGCGCACAACGAATACATTCGCCGTAGCCGAGTTTCTGAATACAGTTGAAAAGCTCCCTAGGGTTGCCGCGGCACGAAAGCCGGCCCTCAAACAGAACGTGTCCAACATCGGCGTTGACGTAGTTCAATATGTGCCCGATATGGGTGATCACCAGCCCAGATTTCCGTCTTTCTTCCCGCTTCTGTTTTGGTGGACGGTGATTCGCGATGTCAAGATCCCGTTGCAACAGTTGGTTGATGGTCCGGCCGATAAGGGCAATGTTTACGATATCCACGCCCGATTCGGGTTCGTCCAATAGCACCAGGTCCGGATCCTGGGCCAGAAGTTGCAACAATTCCGACCGTTTCAACTCGCCTCCGGAAAAACCATGGTTGACGTCCCGCTCCAGAAACTGCTCGAAGTTCAACCGGGAAGCCAGCCCGTTAACGTCGTCCCGGCCCCCGGAACAAATACTGATCATGTCCCGCATCGACAGCCCCCGGATGGTCGGCGGGCGCTGAAATGAGAGCGCCAGGCCGCGCCGCGCCCGTTCGTGCACCGGCAGGTCAGTGATATCCTCACCCTTGAAGTAAATCCGGCCCTTGACCACCTCATAGCGGTCAAAGCCCATCAACGCTCCCAGCAGGGTAGACTTGCCGGAGCCGTTCGGCCCGAACAGCACGTGGGTTTCACCCGGATTAATCTCCAGGTTGATATCTTTCAGAATCGGTTTTCGGTCCACAACCACCGTTAGGTCAGATACTTGTAACATGTTCAACCTCCCGCAGAACTGTCTGTGGAACTAAAAGCAGCCACGAAACTGTCCAGAGGCACCCCCAGGGATCCGGCTACGGGACGGCACTTGGCCATCAGCAAAAAGAATACCTTGTGGCCGAACCCGCACTCCGAAAGCGTCTCGTAGTTGCCCATCCCCTTGGCCAGGACCAGATCGGCCCGTTCGAACAACTCCCGAACCGCCGCCGGAACCGTTTCCCAGTCCAGGCCCGGGGTGTCGGTCCCTGTCGTAATAATATTCTGCACTTTGGCCGCAAACCCTGCCCGGACAAGATCATCCATGGTCAGATCGTTCTGCACGGGCCCTTCCTTGAGCACGTAAAACACCTCGGTGTCTTCCGCCAACTGGGCAAGGAGCGGGTAATCGAAATAGCACTCGGCCGCGTTGTCGGCCAGGTACAGAACAAGGCGCGCCGTATCCAACCGTTTTAGAAATTCACCGGTTTGATCCAGCACAAAGTCTACCGGACTGTGCATCTGGGCAACGACCGTGTCCAGATCCTTGAAAAAGTCCACCGCGTTACCGAGCGCGGCCAAGCGCATCAGGCCGGGGTAATCGCCGCCGAACCGATCCCGGATTCGGGTGATGATCCGGGCCGCCATGCCTATTTCCCGGTCCTTGGCCTCCCGGTACGGATCAGCATTTCCGGTAACACGCCGGACCACCCGCTGTGCTTCCCCCGCGATCTGCGTGGGAACCCGCCGCCGGGGAAATTCCCGCTCGAGAACGGCCAAGCCCTCCCCGACGGCACGGGCGCGCAGATCCGGATCAGCCGTGGCCAGCGCGGCGGTGTTATGCACCAGATTTTTCCAAACAACTATAACATTCCGGAAACGTACGCACAAATTTCCCCCTATTCACCTTACTAGAACTCGACCACGGTCACCCCGAGTCCGCCTTCACCACGTCCCCCCAAGCGAAAGGACCGGATCCGGCCGTCGGCTTTCAGGAAACTATGCACCGCCGACCGCAGCGCCCCGGTCCCCATCCCGTGGATGAGGTGAACCCGCGGGAGACCGGCGAGCGCGGCGTCGTCCAGGTATTTTTCCAGTTCGTTCAACGCCTCTTCGGTGCGGAGGCCGCGCAGGTCCAGTTCCAAACCGACCTCCCGTGTCTTCTCCAGCATCACGTTTGACCCGGCCGGTTGGGCCACCGGGGCGGGGGTGGTCCGGCGCACCTCGACCAGCGGCAGGGAAACCTTGACCGCACCCACCTGTACTTGCACCTCCCCGTCCCGCGAGGGGCCGAGCGTTACGCCCCGCTGCCCGTAGCGCGGAATGAACACCTGTTCACCGGATTCCAGCGCTTCGGGGACCCCGGCCGCCGTCTCCGGGACGTCCGCCACCGGCAGACCGGCCCCCAGACGACCGATTCTTCGCCGTGCTTCTTGTATCGCCTGTTCCCGGACGCGGTTGCTGTCCGCGTGCATACTCTCCCGCAAATCCCGGATGACGGCTTCGGTCTCACGCCGCGCCTGCCGCACCAGTTCCTGCGCTTCCCGGGCCGCCCGTTCCCGTAGTGCTGATTTTTTTTCTAACAGGTCAGCCAGTTCCGACTCGTAACGCCGGCGCAGGTCGTCCGCTTCCCGCGCTGCTTCCCGGGCGGCCTCACGCAAGCGCTCGGCCTCCTGCTGGGTTTTCTCCAACTGCTGCAAGAGTCTGGCCGCCTCCCGCTGATCGTCACTCAAAAACTCCCGGGCCCGGTATACCACCGCCTCCGGCATCCCCAGGCGCAAGGCGATCTCAAACGCGTAACTCCGGCCCGGACGCCCGGTAACCAGGCGGAAAGAGGGCTCCAGGGTGTCCACGTCGAACTCGACGCTCGCGTTTTCCACCCGGTCCCGGCCGGAGGCAAATTGCTTGAGTTCACCGTAATGGGTGGTGGCCACGCCCCGCACCCGCCGCCGGTGCAGTTCTTCCAAAATGGCCTGGGCCAGGGCCGCACCCTCCGTGGGATCGGTGCCGGTACCAAGTTCGTCGATCAAGACCAGGCTCGCCGGGCCCACCCGCCCGACGATCTCCACCAGATTGGCTACGTGGGACGAGAAGGTGCTCAGCGAGTTCTCGATACTCTGCTCGTCGCCGATATCGGCGAACACGTCACTGAACAGCCCCACCGCGCACTCGGACGCGGGCACGTGCAGGCCGGCCTGGGTCATGAGGACCAGGAGCCCGAAGGTCTTCAGCGCCACCGTCTTGCCGCCGGCGTTTGGACCGGTGAGCACCAGAAGGTCAAAGTCCCGTCCCAGGCCGCCGTCGATGGCGACCACGTTCTCCCGGATCAGGGGGTGACGGGCCTTCCGGAATGCAAGATAAGCCCCCCGGTCCACCCGGGGCGGCACCGCCCCCTGTTGCCGGCTCAGCCGGGCCTTGCCCAGCACAAAATCCAGGTAACCCAACAGGTCCACCGCGTGCAACACGTCGGGGGCCACCCGGGCCACGGCCGAGGACAGCTCGGCCAGGATCTTTTGGATTTCCTGCTTTTCGGCGGACTCTAACCGCCGGATTTCGTTGTTCTTGTCCACGACGGTCAGCGGCTCGACAAACAGTGTGGCCCCGCTGGCCGACTGGTCATGCACCAGTCCCGGCACCTGGTTCCGGTATTCGATTTTTACCGGCACCACGTACCGGCCCTGCCGGATGGTGATGATCGGTTCCTGCAGGTACTTCTGCTGCGCCGGGGAACGGACCAGCCTTTCGAGCGTTTCCCTGACCTTGGCACGGGCCGCCTGCAAGCGGCGGCGCACGTCGGCCAGCTTTGCCGAGGCGCCGTCGGTCACCTCGCCTCCGGGCAGGATACACTTCTTGATCTTCTGTTCCGGTTCGGGGAAATCCAGCACGGTGGCCGCACGGGCGGCCAACAGCGGGTAGCGGTCCCGGCGCTCGGCGAGGAATTTCTTCTGGATCCGTACCGCCCCCAGAGTCTGCCCGATCTGGAACAGGGTCTCGCCCTCCAGGACTAGACCCCGTACGGCGCGTTCAACCGGCTCCCGGATATCATGCCAGCCGCCGAAATCAGCGTTCGGGTCCAGACGGAAGAGGTTGGAACCCTCCTCGGTTTCCGCCTGCCACGTGCGCACCAGGTCGAGGTCGTCCACGGCACGGAGCGCCAGCGCCCGCTCCCGCCCCAAGGGTGAAACGGTGTGTCGGGCCAATTGCTCCAGGATTTTGTCAAACTCGAGCCGGACCAGTACCTTTTCACTCGCTATGGTCACTTTATCAGAGCACCCCGCGAAAGTAGTGTCCGGAAGTCAGGCCCTGGGGACTCAAGGCCTGCAAACGTTCCTTGTATTTCGGGGGAACCTGCCAATCCGGGCCCCCGGCGACGCACCGGTCGACGACCTCCCGGTAAACCGCCACCACGGCGTGGAGGTAACCGGCCGTACGCAGCCGTCCCTCCACCCGGAACGAACTGACCCCGCACCGGAGCAACTCGGGTATCTGCTCGACCACACACAGATCCTTGGCGTTGAAAACGTGCATCCGGCAGGCGGTGTCCGTTCCCACCGGAAAGTCCAGGCCCACACGGTCTTTCAGCGTAAACCGTCCCGTCCGGCACGGGGCGGCGCAATGGGAACCGTCCCCGCCCCCGGTGTCCATGAGGCTCCCCACCACACAGTGCTCCGAAACCATCACCGGCAGCGCCCCGTGCACCAACACCTCGACCGGGACCGGCGCGTTTAACGCCAGCTCCCGCACCTGGTCCAGCGTCAACTCCGGGGACAGGATCACCCGGGCGGCCCCGAGTTCGGCTAGCAAACAAAGGGTTAAACGGTTAAAGACATTCAACGGATAATCGGCGACCAGTCCCGGATGCGCTTTCGGCCGGGAAAACGCCCCGGCGTTGCCGGCGAGGACTCCGGAAAAAAACGGGGCGATCTTCTCCGTCAACCCAAACCAACGGGGCAGCTCCCGGTCGTGCAGAATCCGGGGCCACCACAGCACCAGGGACGCGCCGCCCCGCCGGCAGACTCTTGCCGCCTCCGATAGTTCTTCCGGGCCGACGTCGTGCGGAGCCCCCAGCCCCTCTCCCGGAAAGTATACCACATCGGCGCCGGCGTCGACAGCGGCCTCCAATCCGGCCGGATCCCCGACCGACACGGTCAGCACCGGACGCCCGCGCTGCGTGGCGCGCGCCGCCGCCCGCGCACCCACATAGTCCCGGACCCGCGTCGCCAGTTCATCCGGAGCAAGGACCTGGGGACGACGGGCCGCGATTTTCACCCCTTCCAACCGTTCCAACGCCCGGCGGCGGACTTCGTTCAGTTCCCGCAAGGGGAGCATTACCCCTCCGTCCAACTCGCAGTACAGTTCCCCCATGGAAAAAGGCGTGTTTCCCAGCCGGCCGAGCTGCGCCTTCAAGGTGTCCACGGTTAGAGGGTGGCGCCGGGCCTGGGCGGCCGGGACTTGGGTTTCGGCCGTCGCCGAGAATCCCGACGGGTCCGTCACCTCCAGTCGCAGGGGCGCGCCCCCACGGACGGACACCCGGAAAGACAGTGGGATGCTCTTCTCTTCCCGCGCGGACGCGAAGGTGCCCCGCGCCCGGCGTTCGAGCGCGGCATCTTCGGTTTTGAACACCCGGTCCCCGGGCCGGGCCCGCCCCGCCAGCGGCACCGTGACGACCGTGCCGGGCGCCGCCGTCTCCGCCGGCCGGCCGTTCACCCGCATGTCGCGTACCACCGTCGAGACCCGCCCCCCCACCGACACCCAGACCTCAACGGTATCGCCGACGTGCAGCGGGGCATCAAGGATGATTTCCACCGTCTTGTGCGCGGGCAGGTAACGCCGGACCCGCCCGAGGGCAATACCCCGGTTGCTGGGCCGGCTGTAAGCCATCAGCAACCTTCCAGGGCGGCCGAAAAAATACCCGGTCGAGTAACCGCGGTTGAAAATCTGGGCGAGGTCCCGCTGTTCGTCTTCGGTGACGTGGAAATAACCGGCCGCCAGTCGGTCCAACAAGCGCCGGTAGATTCGGACCACGGTGGCGACGTATTCCGGCCGCCGCATCCGCCCCTCGATCTTCAGGGCGTCGATTCCGGCCCGCACCAGTTCCGGCAGATGGGCACTCAGGTTCAGGTCACGGGGTCTGAGGACGTAAGGTCCCGGCGCGGACGCCACGGCCGGTGTCCCGTCCCGGTAGAGCGTGTACGGCAGGCTGCAAGGCTGGGTACACCGTCCCCGGTTGCCGCTCCGGCCCCCGACCAGGCTGGACATCAGACACTGTCCGGAATAACTGAAGCAGAGCGCCCCGTGGACGAAGACCTCAAGTTCCAGGCCGCCCTGCTCGCGGAGAAAGGCGATTTCGTCCAGCGAGAGTTCACGCGCCAACACGGCCCGGCGGACACCCAACCCCTTCAACAGCTCCAGGGTGGGCAAGTTATGCGCCGTGGTCTGGGTGCTGGCGTGCACCTCCAGTCCCGGCAACAGGTCCCGGATGAGCCGCATGAGCCCGAGATCCTGCACGATGACGGCGTCGACCCCGGCATTGTAAAGATCACCAAGCAGTGCCGCAACCGCCTCCAGTTCCCGATCCGCGACCAACACGTTTACGGCGGCGTACACCCTCACGTCCCGGACGTGGGCGTAGTCCACGGCCCGGACCAGTTCCCGGGGCTCAAAATTGGCCGCCGATTGCCGAGCATTGAACGAGGTCACCCCCAGATAGACGGCGTCGGCACCGTTCTGGACGGCGGCCGTCAACGCGTCCCAGTTTCCGGCCGGGGCAAGCAGTTCCGGCCCGGACATTTCCCAACCCCCAAGGTGCAATTACTCGGCGGTGCGGTCCACCCGCAGCAGACCGGCGCAGGGTTCGATTTCGACGCCCCGCCGGACCAACTCGTCCAAGAACAGGTTCAACCCCAGAGAGTCACTGGCCATGTGGCCGGCCACAACCACGTTCACGTGGTTTTTCTCGGCTTCCTTACGGTGTTTTTCGCTGATGTGCATTACCACCAGGGTACCCACGCCGGCGGCGGCCAGTTTGCCGTAGGCGTCTTCGGAACCGCCGGTACCGCCGGTCATGTCGACCACGATTTTTCCGGCCCGGCGTTCGGCGCTACCGACCACGACGACCGGTCCCGCGTTCAGGCCGACGGCCTGCTTGTACTCCGGCACCTCTTTGAGGAGCTTCACCAGGTCTTGCAGCGTTTCGGGACGCCGCTCCTCCATCAGTCGCTGCAGGAAATGGTTGACCAGATTGTCGCAGGTGGTGTGCAGACACATCAACGGAATGTCCAGGATCCGGGCCACGTCGACGGCGCGGTTGTGGTTGATCGGCATGATGGTTCGTTTCACCTCGCCGATACGGGCCGCCATGATCCCTTCGGCGATGTTGATCGGCACTCCGAGACGGGCCATGGTGTCCTCCTGGAGATGCATCACCTCGTGCAACGCCGCCAGAGCCTTTCCTTCGGGATGGTGGGAAATCACCAAATCGATCGGCCGGCCGCGCTCCGCCAGGCGGTCCGCCAAGAGCATTTCACCGACCTCCATATCCACGCCGGCCAGCACCCGGCGCACCTCCTTTTCCGGGTCGCCATACAGAAGCCGGCTGTCAGCGTAAGGGTTTTTCAGTTTCTCGTCGTCGTACTCTTCCCGCTCGTCGTCCTTGAGGTCTTTGAACCGCTCTTTCTCCCTGGCGAGGGTTTTCTCGACGGCCTCCAGACCCCGCGGGTCGTGTTCCATGCCCTTACGCACCGCAAGCTCGTATATCTCGCCAATCTTCATGCTGAAACCTCCTTGTTGATTGAATGAATCGGCCGGTACAGTACCCTTGCAAAACAAACACTTAACGATTCACTGCTAGTTTAGTTTACCCCAATACTTTCCGGTTTGGAAATGGCGCGCAAAAGGAAAAAGGGCTTGCCGCCCCTTATACCCGGTTCTACTTCACTTTTTCGATCTCGATCACCTTCACCAAGCCGTCGTAGCTCTCCTGCAACCGGTTCAGTTCGTCCAGGACGTTTACCGCCACCAGGACGGCAGCTTTGGTGAGCGGGATCCGGGAGTGGCGGTTGGTAATGTCCCGTACCCTGCGGTCCACCTCCCCGGCGAGCCGGCGGATGTACTCCGGGGGCATTTCGCTTCTGAACACGTAGCGTTCGCCGAAAATTTCCACCTGAACCCGGTTGGTTTCCACGGCCATCCCTTCTTCCTCCACTCTGTTTACTTTACATCCGCTTCAAACAAAGACCACGACCACCACATCGTCATGCCTGAGCCCGTAGCTCAGCTTGAAAGGCGTTCTCCAAGGCCCCGACAACTTTCCCAAGATATTGTCCGATTTCTTCGTCGGTCAGAGTCCGGTCTTCGGCCCGGAAGTTCAGGGCAAAACCAAGACTGCGGCAGCCCTTGCGGATCTGACGGCCCTCGTAGACGTCAAACAGGCGCACTTCGCGCAAGAACTCACCCCCGGCCTGCCGGATGACCGCAGTCACTTCGGCGACCGGAAAGTCTTTTCGGATTACAACAGCCAGATCACGGTCCACACTGGGGAAGCGCGGCAGCGGGGTAAACATTGGGCTTTGTTTCTCCAGTGCAACCATGGTCTCCAGATCGACCTCGGCTGCCACAACACCGTGGGGCAGGTCGTACTCATCCAGCACCTCCGGATGAATCTCCCCCACAATCCCCAGGCTTGTCTCCCCAACCAGCAAACGTGCGGTCCGACCAGGGTGAAACGTCGGTTCGCCGCTTTCAGGGACAAAGTCCAACGGTCCGATCCCGGCCCGCGGAATCACCGCTTCCAGGATTCCTTTCAGGTGAAAGAAGTCCATGGGTTCATCCTTTCGCCGCCAATCCGCCGGGGTTCGGCCCAAGAGGGCGATGACCAGGGTCAGGCGTTCCTCGGGGAGAAGCGCATCCTCCCGGGGAAGATAAACCCGTCCGATCTCAAACAGGGCCGCATTAGTCACCCGCCGCTGGTAATTCCGGGCGAGTACGTCCAGCAGAGACGGGTAGAGCAGGGTGCGCATGACGGCCTGCTCCTCATTCAGCGGGTTCCTTAACCTGACCGTCCGCCGCCGCCCGTCATCCTCCGGAAACCGCAAACGGTCAAAAACTTTCCGGTTCGTAAAGGTATAGGTGATAACCTCAGTCAGTCCACAGGCCGTGAGCCACCCCTTGAGGTTGACTTCGAACGCCTGCGCGGCCGTCCGGACCCCTGCAGTGGTGGTCCCGAAGGGCAGGGTCGGCGGCACCCGGTCGTACCCATAAATCCGGGCGACCTCCTCGATCAGGTCGATCTCCCGCGCCACGTCGGTGCGGTGGGAAGGTATACCGGCCAGAAACCGACCTTCGGCTTCCCGGACGGAGAACTCCAACCGTTCCAAGACACCCTTTATTTCCTCCGGCGGCACGGAAACCCCCAAAATGTGTTCGACGCGTTCCGGACGCAGGATGATAGTCTTCGGCACATACGGCGCCGGATAGGCGTCCACCGCCCCGGCGGCGATACGACCGGCGCCGATCCGGTGTATAAGCTCCACCGCCCGGTCGGCCGCCCGGAGACAACCGTCCGGGTCGACCCCCTTCTCAAACCGGTTCGAGGCCTCGGAACGCAGGCCGAGTGCCTTGGCGGTCCGCCGGATGCTGACCGGGTTGAAGTAGGCCGATTCCAGTAGAATGCGGCTGGTCCCCGCCGTAACTTCCGAATCCAGGCCGCCCATTACCCCGGCGATCCCGATGGCCCTTCCCGGATCGGCGATGAGCAGCATTTCAGGGGCCAGTCGCCGCTCCTGCCCGTCGAGGGTGATCAGGACTTCACCCGGACGGGCGTTGCGTACGATAACGTGTCCCCCGGTCACGGTATCAAAGTCAAAAGCGTGCTGGGGTTGCCCCCACTCCAGCATAACGTAATTGGTAACGTCGACGATGTTGTTGATCGGACGCATCCCGGCCGCGAAAAGCCGCCGCTGCAGCCAGAGCGGCGAGGGTTTCACAATGACGTCCACAATCATTCGGGCCACGTACCGCCCGCACAAACCGGGATCCTCAATGTCGACCCGGACCGCCCGATCGGTGGCAAGCGCTTGCAGTTCAACAAGGACCGGTTCCGGCGTCCGCAAGGGGAGGTTTAAGATGGTGGCCACCTCCCGGGCCACCCCCCGTACCGACAAGCAGTCCCCCCGGTTGGGAGTAAGATCAAGTTCGAGGATCTGGTCGTCCAGACCCAGCAAGGGACCCGCCTCGACTCCGACGGGGGTGCCCGGAGGGAGAATAAGGATCCCCTCATGGTCCTCGCCCACGCCCAGTTCGTCGGCGGCGCAGAGCATCCCCCAAGATTCCACGCCCCGGAACTTGGCCCGCCTGATACTCAGACCACCCGCCAGCGTCGCGCCCACCGGGGCGACGGGAACCACGTCGCCGGTCTTGAAATTCATCGCGCCGGTGACGATCTGCAGCTCTCCTTCCCCAATGCCGACCCTGGCGATCACCAGCCGGTCGGCGTTCGGATGCGGCTGCACTTCGAGTATCTCGCCGGTCACCACCCCGGAAACGTCCTTACCCGGTTCATCCACCCGGTCCACGGCCACCCCGGCGAACGTAAGCCGCTCGGCCAGTTCCGCGGCCGGAACCGGTATCTCAACAAATTCTCTGAGCCAGCCCAAAGAAACCCGCACCCGGCTCAAGCCTCCTTACCTTGGTCAGCACTAAAACTGCTGCAGAAACCGCAGGTCGTTATCAAAAAAAAGCCGGATATTGTCGACGCCGTACTTCAACATCGCGATCCGTTCGATCCCCATGCCGAAAGCGAAACCGCTCACCTTCTCGGTGTCGTAGCCCGACACCTCAAGTACCCGGGGATGAATCATCCCCGCCCCCAGGATTTCAAGCCAACCGGTGTGTGAACATACCCGGCAGCCGTGCCCCCCGCAGATCACACAGGAGATATCCACCTCGGCGCTCGGCTCGGTGAAAGGGAAAAAACTCGCGCGGAAGCGCATCCGGGTCTTTTCCCCGTACAGCTGCCGGACAAAGGAATGCAGTACACCCTTCAGGTCGCCGAGGGTGATCCGCGTATCAACCGCAAATCCCTCGATCTGGTTGAACATCGGGGAATGGGTGGCGTCATCGTCTTCCCGGTACACTTTGCCCGGCGCGATGATCTTCACCGGCACTTCGGGAGCCGTTTTCTCAAAAGTCCGTACCTGTACCGGGGAAGTATGAGTCCGCAACAACACCTCGTCACTGACAAAAAAGGTGTCTTGCATATCGCGTGCCGGGTGATCCCTGGGGAAATTAAGGGCCTCGAAATTGTAGTACTCGTGCTCGACCTCGGGTCCTTCCACGATCTGAAAGCCGAGTCCCAGAAAGATGTCCTCGATTTCAGTGCGCACCGCCGTGAGCGGATGCACGGAACCCAGAAACGGACGTGTTCCCGGCAGGGTGACGTCGAGCTTCTCGGCGGCCAGTTTTCTCTCTTTTTCCTTTTCTTTTAACACGGAGATCCGAGCAGCCAGATCGGCTTCCAGGCGGACCTTGATTTCGTTCGCCAGCTTACCCACCAGCGGGCGTTCAGCCGGAGGCAGTGAACCCATGCCCCGAAGCACCCGGGTCAAAACGCCCTTTTTGCCCAGATACCTGATGCGGAGTTCCTCGACGGTCTCGACCGTTTGAGCACCGGCAATGGCCTCTTCGGCCTGGGTAACAATTCTGGAGAGTTCCTCGCGCATCCTTCGCCTCCAATCTCCCTTTGATTGTTTGCTTCTAGTTTAACCCTGAAAATTCCTTTCAGATTCGGAGCCCGGAAACAAAAATAGTCCCGGATAGGGACATAAATGGACGAATCGAACTATTTTGCAGAGTCTATTGGAGCGCCAGTCTTCTAA